>UQVG01000001.1 GCA_900544435.1 uncultured Erysipelotrichaceae bacterium
TGGCTATAATACAAATACATAAAAAATACGAAAGGGGATATTTGGCGTGAAAATAATAAAAAGAAATGGGCAAGAAGCAATTTTTGATGAAGTAAAAATTACCAATGCAATTATTGGTGCTAATAAAGAAGTTGTTGAAACAGAAAGACTTTCTGAAGAAGAAATAGATAATATTACAAATGACATTAAATATAAATGTCAAAAAATGAAAAGAGCATTAAGCGTTGAAGAAATTCAAAACTTAGTAGAAGATGAATTAATGAAATTAAATGCTTTTTCTGTTGCCAGAAAGTATATTACATATCGTTTTCAAAGAGCACTAGCAAGACAATCTAATACAACTGATGATCAAATTTTAAGTTTGATTGAATGTGCAAATGAAGAAGTTAAACAAGAAAACTCTAATAAAAACCCTACAGTAAATAGTGTACAAAGAGATTATATGGCTGGAGAAGTTAGTAAAGATTTAACAAGAAGAATTTTACTTCCAGAAGATATTGTAAAAGCACATGATGAAGGATTGATTCATTTCCATGATGCTGATTATTTCTCTCAACATATGCATAACTGTGATTTAGTAAATCTAGAAGATATGTTACAAAATGGAACAGTTATTTCAGAAACAATGATTGAAAAACCAAAGAGTTTTTCTACTGCATGTAATGTAGCTACTCAAATTATTGCTCAAGTAGCAAGTTCTCAATATGGGGGACAAAGTATTACATTATCTCATTTAGCACCATTTGTTGATGTAAGTAGACAAAAATTTAGAAAAGAAGTTAAAGAAGAATTTGAAACTATTGGTTTAGAATTAGATGATGAAAAAATCAATGCTTTAGCTGAAGAACGTTTGAAAAAAGAAATTACTAAAGGGGTACAAACAATTCAATATCAAGTTGTTACTTTAATGACAACAAATGGACAAGCACCATTTATTACTGTCTTCATGTATTTAAATGAAGTACCTGAAGGACGTTTAAGAGATGACCTTGCTATGATCATTGAAGAAACACTTAAACAAAGAATGAAAGGTGTTAAAAATGAAAAAGGTGTTTATATTACACCAGCATTTCCTAAATTAATCTATGCTTTACAAGAAAACAATATTGAACCTAATAGTCAATATTATTATTTAACAGAACTTGCTGCAAGATGTTCAGCAAAACGTTTAGTTCCTGATTATATTTCTGAAAAAGTAATGAAAGAATTAAAAGTTGATCAAAATGGAAATGGTCAATGTTATCCATCAATGGGATGTAGATCTTTCTTAACACCTTATATTGATGAAAATGGTAAACCAAAATACTATGGACGTTTCAATCAAGGAGTTGTGACAATCAACTTAGTTGATGTGGCTTGTTCATCAAAAAGAGACATGAATAAATTCTGGAAAATCTTTGATGAAAGATTAGATTTATGTTATAGAGCTTTAATGTGTAGACATGAACGTTTAAAAGGAACACCTAGTGATGTTGCTCCTATTTTATGGCAACACGGAGCATTGGCTCGTCTTAAAAAAGGTGAAACAATTGATAAATTATTATACGGTGGTTATTCAACAATTTCTCTTGGATATGCTGGATTATATGAATGTGTTAAATATATGACAGGTAAATCACATACAGATCCAAGTGCAACACCATTTGCAATTGAAGTGATGCAACATTTAAATGATGCATGTACTAAATGGAAAGAAAAAGAAAATATTGATTTCTCACTTTATGGAACACCAATTGAATCAACAACTTATAAATTTGCGAAATGTTTACAAAAACGTTTTGGTAAAATTGAAGGTGTTACAGATAGAAACTATATAACAAATAGTTATCATATCCATGTAACAGAACATATTAATGCCTTTGATAAATTAACATTTGAATCTCAATTCCAAAAATTATCACCAGGTGGAGCTATTTCATATGTAGAAGTTCCAGACATGCAAGATAATATTGATGCGGTATTAGCTGTTATGAAACATATTTATAATAATATTATGTATGCTGAATTAAATACAAAGAGTGATTATTGTATGGCTTGTGGATATGATGGAGAAATTCAAATTGAAAAAGATGAAAATGGTAAGCTTATTTGGGTATGTCCAAATTGTGGAAATAAAAACCAAGATATGATGTCTGTTGCTAGACGTACATGTGGTTATATTGGAACACAATTCTGGAATCAAGGAAGAACACAAGAAATCAAAGAACGTGTATTACACTTATAGAGATGAAATTTTCATCTCTTTTTTTTATATTTATAATAGTTAAAAGCTATGATAAATAATAGGTTATAAGTATTAGTAATAAATTAATTCAAGATTATAATAGAAGCGAAATGGGGGATTAGATGAAAGAGATAGATATGTTACACGGAAGTATTTGGAATAAAATACCATTATTTGCCTTACCTGTTGCTATGACGGCTATTTTAGAACAATTATTTAATGCTTCTGATATTGCGGTTGTTGGTAATTTTACAGGTAAAATGGGAACGATAGCTGTAGCTGCAGTAGGAGCGAATAGTCCTATTATTAGTTTAATTGTGAATTTATTTATTGGTATTGCTTTAGGAACAACAGTGGTCATTGCTAATGCGATTGGGCGTGATGATAAAAAGACTGTTCATCATGCGGTGCATACTTCTATTTTAATGGCAATTGTTGGGGGATTTGTTGTTACGATTATTGGAGAATTAGTTGCTGGTTATGTTTTAAATATGTTAAATGTTCCTCGTGATGTTTATGGACAAGCACTTCTTTATTTAAGAATTTATTTATTAGGTATGCCAGTTATTTTATTATATAACTTTGAAGCAGCTATTTTTAGAAGTGTTGGAGATACTAAAGTTCCTTTAAAAACATTAGTTATTTCAGGAATTATTAATGTTATTTTAAATTTATTTTTTGTAATTGTTTTAAAGATGACAGTTAATGGTGTTGCTATTGCTACTGTTATTTCTAATTTAATAAGTGCAATTATTTTATTAAATAAATTGATTAAAACAGATCAATATATACATGTGAATTTAAAAGAGTTAAGAATCTATAAATTATCACTTGTTAGAATTTTAAAAATAGGAATGCCTGCAGGCATTCAAAGTGCCGTTTTTGCTCTTGCAAATATTGTTATTCAAGCAGCTATCAATAGTTTAGGAACAGTTGTGATTGCAGCTTCAAGTGCAGCCTTTAATGTAGAAATCTTTGCTTATGATATTTTAAATTCTTTTGGACAAGCTTGTACTACTTTTGTAGGACAAAATTATGGAGCAGGGCAAATTGATCGTTGTAAAAAGACCCTTTATTTGTGTTTGATTGAAGATGCTATTGCATCAGCTCTTGCAATAGGAATTATTATTGTTTCTGGTAAATTCTTATTATCATTATTTAATAATAATCCACAAGTTATTCAAATTGGCTATACACGTTTAATTATGGTCTTTACAGCCTATATCTTTAGTATGCTCTATGAAGTGATGTCAGGTTATTTAAGAGGGTTTGGTATATCTTTAGTGCCAGCTATTCTGACTTGTATTTGTATTTGTGGAACAAGAGTTTTATGGGTAGAAACAGTGTTTAAAAGTTATCAATCATTTACGACTATTATGTGTGCGTATCCTTTAAGTTTATCCCTTACAGCTGTTGCTATCTTTTGTGCTTTGATGTATTATCGACCATCAAAGAAAATGTTAAATAAAAATTAATAAAATGATAGAATGT
The DNA here is from genome assembly GCA_900544435.1 of uncultured Erysipelotrichaceae bacterium. Classification (GTDB taxonomy): domain Bacteria; phylum Bacillota_I; class Bacilli_A; order Erysipelotrichales; family Coprobacillaceae; genus Faecalibacillus. The sequence continues at coordinate 3,716 of UQVG01000001.1, forward strand.
ATCTAAGAGGTGAAAGTATGTATAATCATCAATTAGATACATTTATTGTTGTAGCGGATGTAGGAAGTTTTAATAAAGCTGCAGAAAAGCTCTATATTTCAGCTAATGCAGTTATGAAACAAATTAATTTATTAGAAAGAAATATCGGTTTTCCTTTATTTGAAAGAACCCATACAGGATTAAAGTTAACAGCTTCAGGAAAGTCTTTTTATAAAGATGCAAAATATATCATTCAATATTCAAAAGAAGCTATTTTAAGAGCAAGTCAAATTAAAGATGAACATATTATTCGTTTAGGTGTTTCTTTTACGACACCTGTAGATTATATTATGGATCTATGGAATCAAATGAATGATCAATCTTTAAAATTAGAATTAGTTTCTTTTGAAAACACACCAGAAAACGCTAAAGAAATCATGAAAAACTTTGGTCAAAAAATGGATATTGTAGCAGGAATCTATAGTCAAAATTTATTAAAGGAAAGAAATTGTTTAGCACTTAAACTTTATGAAAGTTCACTTGCTCTAGCAATCCCGAGAACACATCCACTAGCTTCTAAAGAAATAATAAATATAGAAGATTTAACAAATGAAAAAATCTTGATTTTAAAAAAAGGTTATTTAAAAGACATTGATCGTTTAAGAATAGATTTGTTATCTAAAAATCCTTCAATTATTTTAGAAGAAATTTCTTTCTTTAATGTTAAAGCTTTTAATCAATGTGTAAATGAAAATAAATTGATGATTGTTATACCTGAATGGAAAAATATTCATCCAATATTAAAAATCATTCCTGTTCAATGGCATTACACAATTCCTTTTGGCATTATGTATTCAAAACAGCCTTCAAATGATGTTCAGTATTTTCTAAATAAAATCGAAAAGTTACAACCTAAAGGTTAATAGTTATGAAGAAATAGAGAATTCAAAGAGATCTCTATTTTTTATATACTCCTTTTGTAAAGGAGAGATTCAAATGAATAAAAAAATATTAAAAATAGCTTTATTATCAGTATCAATGTTGGTAGCAGTGGCACCTGCTAGCAACGCTAATATTCCTGCTATGAAAGAAGCATTTCCTCAAATACCTCTTTCTATGGTAGAAATGATTACAACAATTCCTTCATTATTTTTAATGATTTCAGTTTTAACAAGTGGTTTTATCGCTAAAAAGATGGGATATAAACAAACTATTATGTTAGGACTAGGAATTGTTGCTATATCAGGGATCATTCCTGTATTTATTGGAAACTTCTATTTAGTATTATTTTCTAGAGCGGCTTTAGGTTTTGGAATTGGTTTATTTAATTCATTGTTGATTGGTTTAATTAGTTATTTCTTTGATGGAAATGAAAGAACAACACTTATTGGTTATCATGAAGCCTTAGGTGGACTTGGTGGTATGTTGATTACATATATTGCAGGTCAACTTATGCATGTAAATTGGCAAGCACCTTTTATCTCTTATGCTATCGCTATTCCGGTATTCTTTATCTTTTGGAAAGTTATTCCCAAAGTTAAAACAGAAGATATTTTACATAAAAATACAAAGCAAGTTGTTGTTAACGATGGAAAAGAAGGAAACTTTTCAATTGTCTTTGTCTTTATGATTTTAATTGTCATAGGGGCAACGCTTAATATGACAATGGGTATTAAAGTATCAAGTTTGATTGTTGAACAAGGTTATGGAAGTGCCAGTGATGCAAGTACAGTCATTATGTTACTTAGTTTAGGTGCGATGATTTCAGGTTTTCTATTTGGTAAAATGTATAAGCTTTTCAAGAATTATATTATGTCTGTAGGATTTACAATTACAGCACTCGCAATGTTTATTATTGGCATTTCTAATACATCATGGATGACCGTTTTAGGTGGATTTTTAGTAGGCTTTGGTTTTAGAGTCATGATGCCATGTCTTACAAATATCGTTAACAGTTCTCATCTTAAAAATCCAACATTAGCGACATCATTACTTCTTGTGGCTTATAATTTAGGAAGTGCTTTTGCTCCTTATGGAAGTATGATTATTCTAAAGTTCTCTTGGACAAGTGATTTAAGAGGTATTTTCTATGTAGATGGTATTGGTTTTATTTGTTTAGCAGTGATTGTTTTTATTGTAAATAAGGTAAAAGGAAAACAATCATGCAAAGAGTAATGATTTCAGTAAATCAACAAGATAAAGAAAAACTTCTACATTTATTAGAAGTGAATCAATATAAATATGTAGAATATAGAAATCAAGACAAGAGTTTATTTGAAATATTTGTTTATGGTTATCAAACGAATTTACTGATTGAACTTATAAGAAAATATCAAGTAAAATATAATATAGATGTCTATTTGTTGAATCAAGTAAAGTTTTATTAAAAGGAGAACATATGTTAAAAAGAAAATTAGGACAAGGTTTAGAAGTATCAAGTTTAGGCCTTGGTTGTATGACCATGGTTGGTAAAGATAGAAAAGAAATGATTCATTTATTAAGAGAAGCTGTTCAATTAGGTGTCAATTTTTTTGATACAGCAGAAATCTATGGACCTTATTTAGATGAAGAACTTGTTGGAGAAGCATTAGCTCCTGTAAGAAATCAAGTCATTATTGCAACTAAATGTGGCTTAAGAATGGAAAATGGTAAACAAGTTGTTAATGGAAATCTTGAAGGAATCAAGAAATCTTTAGAAGGTTCTCTTAAAAGATTAAAAACGGATTATATTGATTTATATTATTTACATCGTGTGGATCCTAATGTACCCATTGAAGATATTGCATATTTAATGAAAGATTTTATTAAGCAAGGGAAAATCAAACATTGGGGATTATCAGAAGCAGGAATTGAAACAATCAAAAAAGCCCATGCAATATGTCCTTTAACAGCCGTAGAAAGTGAATATTCAATGATGTGGAGAGAACCAGAAAACAAGCTTATTCCTTTACTTGAAGAACTAGGAATTGGTTTTGTACCTTTTGCTCCATTGTGTAAAGGATTTTTAAGTGATGCTTATGATAAAAATGGTTTTCATGCAAAGTTAAATGCACCAAGATTTAGCGAAGAAGCACTTAAAAAGAATCAGGTCGTGGTTGATCTTGTAAATAAGATTGCAAAAGAAAAAAAGGCGACAGTGGCACAAATATCTTTGGCTTGGGTATTAGCACAAAAAGATTTTATTGTACCTATTCCAGGAACAACAAAGTTAGAAAGATTAAAAGAAAATATAAAAGCAACTGAAATCAAATTTACAAAAGCAGAAGTTGAATCAATGAATCAAGCATTATCTCAAATGGATATCGAAAGTAGAAGATTTGAACCAGGTTCTGATTTTGAAAAAAGAGTTGGTTTATAAAGGCGAGACATTCTCGCTTTTTTGTTATGAAAAAAATTTAATGGATTGATAAATTTGTAAAAAAATGTCGATTATATCTAAAAAATGTGTAATACTGAAAGAAGTGAGGAAAGGAGAATAAGGTGAAAGATATTTATTTATTACTAACAAAATCGGATACATTTATTTCTAAAGCTATTTATTTAATGACACAGGACAGTTATACACATATTTCTATCTCTTTTGAAGAAAATTTACAACCGATGTATAGTTGTGCTAGAAAATATACTTATTCTCCAATTCCTGCAGGAATTAGAAATGAGTCATTTGAAAAGGGTTTCTATAATAAAAATCAACATATTCCTTGTGCATTATATAAACTTACTGTTAAGAAAGAGATATATTATAAGGCAAAATTTATTTTAGAATCTATTTTAAATCATTCTCAAGATTATAAATATAATTTAATGGGATTGATCTTATGTAAATTGGAAGTTCCTTATCGCAGAAATCATTATTATTTCTGTTCAGAATTTGTAAGTGAAATCTTGGCTTATAGTCAAGCTATAGAATTACCGAAGCTTCCTTGTTTAATGAAACCATCGGATTATTTATTATTTGAAGAATTAGAGTGTTTATATCAAGGAAATATTGGAGAACTTATAAAATATAGAGGCTTATGTTAAAGGATGATACATCCTTTTTATTATATCAATAGAATCTATAAAGAATTGTTGTATAATAGGAAAATATGAAAAGAGGAATTGAAATGAATTATGCAGAAATTAAGAATTTTGATATCGCTAATGGCTTAGGAGTTAGAGTTTCTTTATTTGTATCAGGATGCACGCATCATTGTAAGAATTGCTTTAATCAAATGACATGGGATTTTAAATATGGAAAAGAGTTTAATCAAGAAGTAGAAGATTTAATTATTGATTATTTAAAGCCAGAACATATAACAGGATTGTCTTTACTTGGAGGAGAACCAATGGAACCAAGTAATCAAAGAGCGTTATTACCGTTTATTAAAAGAGTGAAAGAACTTTATCCACAAAAGGATATTTGGTGTTATACAGGTTATCTCTTTGATCAAGAACTTTTAAGTGAAAGTCGTGCAAGATGCGAAGTAACTGATGAGTTGTTATCTTATATCGATGTTCTAGTAGATGGTAAGTTTGTAGAGGAACTAAAAGATTTAAGTTTAAAGTTTAGAGGATCATCAAATCAAAGGATTATAGATGTAAAAGAAAGCTTAGAAAAAAAAGAAATTATTTTATATAAAGATTTGAATGAAAATAGAAATTTTCAAAAATATGAATAAGACGATATACACTACATAATTAGATAAAATTATGCTATAATATTTTCGTTAATTATAGAGGGAGTAGAATATGATAGGATTTTATAGTTATACTGTCATTCTTACATATTTATCATTAGTTTTTGCAATGGTAGGAATCCACTTATCAGTCATTGGACTTTATCAATGGTCATTCATTTGTTTAATGATGTGTGGTATTTGTGATACCTTCGATGGAATGGTCGCAAGAAGTAAGAAAAATCGTACAGAAGAAGAAAAGAAGTTTGGGATTCAAATAGATTCTTTATGTGATCTTATTTCTTTTGGTGTTTTTCCAGCAATACTAGGATATAATTTAGGATTATCTTCAGTAGGATGGCTTGCTATTGAAATACTTTATGTATTAGCAGCAGTTATTCGTTTAGCTTATTTTAATGTTACTGAAGAAACAAGACAGCAACAAACAACAGAAAAAAGAAAGTATTATCAAGGTTTACCAGTTACAACTTCAGCCTTTATTTTACCTTTTGCATTTGCTTTAAGATATGTTATTTTTGGTTTAGATTACTTATATGGAACTTTAATGTTAATTACAGGTATTTTATTTGTTGTTGATTTTAAAGTACCAAAATTAAAAGGGAAAGGAATTATTGCACTAGGTTTTTTAGTTGTTATTGAACTTGTGCAAATTCTTTGTTTTTCATGATTAAAGATCGTCAAGGACATATCGTTAAAGAATTAGAGGGTCAAAATAAATTATTAAAAAAATTATATAGCACATCTGCTGGTAGATGTGCTTTAAAAATCTTAGTATCACCATTTGTTACCCATTTAGGTGGGTTATATATGTCTTCATCATTTTCAAAGACAAGTATTTCTTCGTTTATTAAAAACAATGATATTGATATGAGTCAATATGAAGAAAAGAAATATAAAAGTTATAACGATTTCTTTACAAGAAGAATAAAGTATGGTCAAAGACCATTTGACGACGCTAAAGATGTATTGATGGCACCTGCTGATAGTAAACTTACTTACTATCCAATAAATGATGATACGATTTTAGAAATCAAGGATACAAAATACCAATTAAAAGATTTATTACAAGATGAAACTTTAGCTAAAGAATATGATGGTGGAATGTGCCTTGTATTTCGTTTAGCTGTTGATGATTATCATCGTTATAGTTATGTAGATGATGGTCAAATTGTTTCACATAAGAAAATAAAAGGTATTTTTCATACTGTTAATCCTATCGCAAATGATTATTATCCTATATACAAAATGAATAGTAGAGAGTACACTGTGATTGATTCAAATAACTTTGGTAGAATGATTCAAATGGAAGTAGGAGCAATGATGGTTGGTAAAATTGTCAATTATAAACATAGTCTTGCTACTAAAGGAGAAGAAAAAGGTTATTTTGAATTTGGTGGATCAACAGTTGTATTGATTTTGAAAAAAGATACTGTCAAAATAGATGATGATATTATAAATAATTCTAGTGAGAACATTGAAACAAGAGTATTACTAGGACAAACGATAGGACATAAAGGGGTGTAAAGATGTCGAAGGTTATAGCAATTACAAATCAAAAGGGTGGTGTTGGTAAAACAACGACAAGCGTTAATTTATCAGCTGCACTTGCGAAGATGAATTATAAAGTGTTACTTATAGATATGGATCCTCAAGCAAATGCAACACAAGGTATTGGTATCGATAGAGATTATATTGAATTATCAACATATCATGTTTTAACAGGAGAAGTTGGTTTAGAAAAAGTAATTCAACATTCTTATATTGAAAACCTAGATGTTGCACCAGGAGAAATAGATTTAGCAGGGATAGATTTAGAATTAGCACATGTAAAACAAGGAAGAGAAGTGCGTTTAAAACAATCATTAGATAAAATTAAAGATTATTATGACTTTGTTTTTATTGATTGTCCACCAGCCCTTGGTTTATTAAATACAAATGCATTAACTTCATGTGATACAGTACTTATCCCAGTACAATGTGAATACTATGCACTTGAAGGTTTAACACAACTGTTAAATACAATTAAATTAACACAAAATCATTTTAATAAAAAACTTTCTATTGAAGGTTTATTATTAACAATGTTAGATCAACGTACAAATTTAGGATTGGAAGTTTCTCAAGAAGTAAGAAAGTATTTTAAAGAAAAGGTTTATAAAACTGTTATTCCAAGAAATATTAAATTATCTGAGGCACCAAGTGCAGGAATCTGTATTTTTGATTATGATGGATCTTCTGTTGGTGCTCAAGCTTATAAAGAACTTGCAAAGGAAGTGTTGAGTAGAAATGGCTGAGAAAAAGAAAAAATTAAATAAAGGATTAGATGCTATTTTTGGTGGAGATATTACATCATTAATTGATGATATTGAACATAATACACCTGAAAGTAGTCAAGAAAAAATCAAATTAGATGAAATTAGACCTAATCCTTATCAACCAAGAAAAGTATTTGCTGAACAAGCTTTAAATGAACTTGCTTTATCAATTCAAGAACATGGTATTTTCCAACCAGTTATTTTAAAGAAATCTGTTCAAGGATATGAAATTGTTGCTGGTGAAAGAAGATGTCGTGCAGCTAGAATGGCACATTTAGAAGAAGTTCCAGCAATTATTGTTGATTTTAGTGATCAACAAATGATGGAAATTGCTTTATTAGAAAATATTCAAAGAGAAGATTTAAATGCCATCGAAGAAGCACAAGCTTATCAAACGATGATGGAAAAGCTTAAACTTACACAAAATGAATTAGCTAAACGTATTGGCAAATCAAGAACACATATTACAAATACACTTAGATTATTGAATTTACCTGAAAAGATTCAAGAATATGTATTAGATGGTTCTTTATCAATGGGACATGCAAGAGCTTTAATTACCTTGGATAAAGAAAGAGCATTAAAGATTGCTAAAAGAGTAATTGATGAAAAATTATCTGTTAGAGATGTTGAAAATATTGTAAAAGGTTTTGAACTTCAAGAAGCTAGAAAGAATAAACCTAAGGTTGAAAAACCTAAAGAATATCAATATGTTGAAGGATTACTTAGAAAAAAATATCGTACGAGAATCAAAGTAGATGATAAGTCTATTACAATTAAATACTCTGACATAGATGATTTAAATAGATTATTAGAATTAATGGGTGTTATTGAAGAAAGCTAGAAGTCGTAAGACTTCTTTTTTTGTGACAAAGTATGAAACATGTAATAGAGCGGTGGTAAACGCTATCAAATATAAAATAAGCATTATATACTGTAAGTAGATAAAATATTTAGCAAAACTATTGAAAAATAGTGACGCAAAGCTACAGAGCTGAACCATAGAGAAGCTGGCTGAGTTGCAATGATTTAGGGCACAGCTTTTCTATGGTTTTTTATTTAGGGAGGAAGAAAAAATGTTAAAAAAAGTTTTAGCTTATGTGATTGCTTTAGTGATGGTTGTTTCGTATTTTATAGGTAGTGTTTCAGCAAAGAGTGAAGATTATATGACATTACCAGTTCAGCTGTATGATTATGATGCAGATGGTTTATTTTATGAATATGCTCTTTATAAAGGCATGGATACTTTTGGATTGGGCGAATCTAATAATGAAGGAATGACACAAGGTTTAGTCGCAAGTAAACTAGGAGATGATGGACTTCCAGTTTATACAAAAAGTGCTGTTGAAAATGCAGCAAAAACAATTCAAGAAAATTTAGTTTCAGGGAAAAATGATGAATCTCTTACTAGATATTCAATATTTAATACATTTGCAACTTATAAACAAGCCCAAGGAAGTACCTATACAAAAGATGACGTACTAGGAAATGAACAAAATTATTTCTATGATCGTTGGAATTTAGAAAATATTCAAGCTTCTAAAACAAATGGTATTCTTCATTCTGGAGTGGGTACGGTTTGGCAACAAGATACAGATGGTGTTGTTAATTATGGTGTAAAAGATCATCTTAAAAAAACAATAGATGTAGAAGCAAATGCAGAATATAAATTTGATTGTTGGAGAGATGGTGGAGAACATGCTCTTAAATACCAAATTAAAGATAGTAATGGAAATGTTTTAGATGATAATGGAAGTAATATAACATTTACGGCAACAACTTCAAAAGTTATATTAGACATTTATAAAGATGATGATTATCAAGGAAGATTAAAATTCTCAATTCCAAAACTTACAAAAGAAGGTGTAACATCTAAAAATTATTTGGGTGATAATCGAGAAGGTAGTAACTTTATTAAAGAAGGTTGGACATCAGAAAAATACCAAGATAATTCCTATATCGATAAGGATAATGGTGAAATTATTCATGGTGATAATTATTGGAAACAAGATGGAGATGGTGTTGTTTGTTTAAAGGATTCATCTATCGTTTTGAATACAGATATTCCAACAGATCAAAATATCAAATTAACTTATTATTTAGGATATGGTTATAATGCTGACGGCATGACAATAGATCTTTTAGATTCTAATAATAAAGTTTTAGTAGAAAAATTAAAATTAGAAGATAAAGAAGGTGGAGAATATACTTTAACTACATTTGTTCCTCAAGGTACTGGAACAGTAAAAGTAAGAATTAATGGTAAAGAAAATTCTAGAATTGCTGCGATGACAATTACTCCTCTTGGACAAGTATTGCCATTAGGTGATTATAATGATACTGTTTTAAAATATAAAAATAATCAATTAAAAACAGTAGAAGATTGTTCAAGTTGTATGGATTATGCTTATTTAAGATTAAAAAACTTCTATAATACAGATTTCTATCTTAATAAAAAATCTAATAAATATAATCAAATGGTATTAAGAAAAATTGTAGAAGATAATACAAATAAATATTATTTTGATTCTAGTAAAACAACAACTTATGATGAAACAAATAAATCATTCTATAATAATGAAGATGAAGGTATTTCAACAGGATTCTTCCCTTTAGATTATATGGATGGTGAAAAAATGAGTGATCAAAATGGTGATGATGCACAAGATCATAATTATCATTTTGCTATGAAAGTTGATGGTGATTTTATTTATAAAAAAGGATCAAATCAATTCTTTGACTTTACTGGAGATGATGATGTTTATGTTTTCATCAATGGTCAATTAGCAGTAGATTTAGGTGGAGCACATAAAGAATTATCTACAAGTTTAGATATTGAAAAATATGCAAGTGAAAATGGAATAAAAAATGGTGAAAAATGTCATTTCCAAATGTTCTATTTAGAAAGACATACAACAACTAGTAACTGTAAAATTCAAACAAATTTAAAAATTGGAAATCATGTGGAATATAAATTTGAAAGTGGAACTGAATGTAAAACACCTCCACAAGATATTTTAGATTTAGTACCAGTAGATGAAAATGAATATTTTGAAGGTGATGTTGTTCAAATTGCTGATCAAAATAAAACTTTTGAAAATTATGTAGATTTAGAAAATAAAGGTGTATGGAAATTTGTAGGATGGGATAAAGAAAATCAAGTAATGACAACTGAAGATATTCAATTTGTAGGTACATGGATTTTTATTCCTGATAATTTCAAAGTTAAATATGAATTTGTAAGTGGTACAAAAGGTAAAGAATTACCACAAGAAATTTTAGATATGTTACCAAATGATCTTGAACATTTAACAAGAAATCAAATTATTGAAGTTGAAAATAATTTTAAGAAAGAAATTAAAGTAAAAGATGGTGTATGGAAATTTAAATCATGGGATAAAGATTCAGTAACGATTGAAGATAAAGATGAATTCTTCAAAGGTGTTTGGGAATTTACAGCTAATGAAGAACCTACACAAAATGTTCAAAAACCTGAAAATAATCAAAAAGGCAATACAAACAAAACACAAAATATTACAAAACAAACGAAAACATCAAAAGTAAAAACAGGAGATGATACAGCACTCTTCATGTATAGTTTAATGTTATTAGTAGCACTTTTAGGATTTATGCTTGTATTAAGAAAGAAAGTAAGATAAGGACTTGTTAATAAGTCCTTTTTCTATGCGATAAAGTTATAGCAGATTGCAAAATTGATATTGTACATCTGAGCTTTTTTATTTCAAAATATAAGTAAGAAAAGAGGAAATATTATGGAATATCAAACATTAAATAATGGGTTAAAAATCCCAACAATAGGATTTGGTGTCTTTAGAGTACCAGATAAAAAAGAATGTGAAGAATCAGTTTATCAAGCAATTAAAGCAGGCTATCGTTTAATTGATACAGCTGCTTCTTATACCAATGAAGATGCTGTAGGAGCAGGTGTTAAAAGAGCAATTGATGAAGGTATTTGTACAAGAGAAGATTTATTTATTACTTCTAAAATGTGGGTTCAAGATATGCAAAACTATGAAACTGCTAAAAAAGCAATTGATGCATCTATTGAAAAAAGTGGTTTAGGATATTTAGATTTATATTTATTACATCAAGCGATGGGAGATTATTTCAGTGCTTGGAGAGCCATGGAAGATGCTTATAAAGAAGGTAAGTTAAAAGCCATTGGTGTTTCTAACTTTTATGCACATGTTCTTGTCAATTTTGTTCATACAGTAGAAATTAAACCGATGGTCAATCAAGTAGAACTCCATCCATATTACACACAAGAAAAAGCAATTGAAACAATGAAAAAATTAGATGTTATTCCAGAAGCATGGGCACCATTAGGTGGAGGAAGATATAATCCATTTGAAGATGAAATGTTAAAAGGAATTGCAGCTAAATATAATAAGTCTGTAGGACAAGTGATTTTAAGATGGAATGTACAAAGAGGAGTTGTTGTTATACCAAAATCAACACATGTAGAAAGAATAAAAGAAAATATAGATATCTTTGATTTTGAATTAAATGAAGAAGAAATGAAACAAATTTCATCATTAGATATGGGATATTCAGGATCAAGAGCTAAACATTTTGACACTGAATTTGTGGAAGTGTGCTTGGCTAAAAAAATCCATGATTAATAGTAGCGTGATTATTTTCAATTAATGAAATAATCACGCTTTTTTTATATAAGGTGTTAAGATGGTTTTAGAGAAAAGCGGAGGATATTAAAATGGTAAAAAAATTTCCAGAAGGATTTTTATGGGGTGGCGCTGTTGCTGCTAACCAATATGAAGGTGGATGGAACGAAGGAGGAAAAGGTGTTTCTGTTTCAGACTGTGCCCGTCATCATTTAGATGTAGATGTTCAAGATTATGCTAAACAAAATGAAATTTCTACAAAAGAAATTTTAGAAGCAATGAAAAGTGATGATACAAGTCTTTATCCTAAAAGACATGGTTCAGACGGGTATCATCATTATAAAGAAGATATTAAATTATTTGCTGAAATGGGATTTAAAGTATTTAGACTTTCTATTGCTTGGTCACGTATTTTCCCTAATGGAGATGATAAAGAACCAAATGAAGAAGGTTTAAAATTCTATGATGATGTTTTTGATGAATGTCATAAATATGGAATTGAACCATTGGTAACAATGTCACATTATGAACCACCAATCAATTTAGTATTAAATTATAATGGATGGTATGACCGTGAAGTTATTGATATGTTTGTAAAATATGTAGATGTTATTACTAATCGTTATAAAGATAAAGTAAAATATTGGCTTACTTTTAATGAAGTAGATTCAATGATTAGACATCCTTATACAACAGGTGGACTTGTAAGAGATCGTTTTGAAGGTAAAAACTTTACAGAAGTTATTTTCCAAGCAATGCATCATCAATTTGTAGCAAGTGCTCTTGCAACAAAAATTGCGCATGAAAAAAATCCAAATTGTAAAGTAGGATGTATGCTTACTAAATTAACTTACTATCCATATACTTGTAAACCAGAAGATGTTTTACAAGCACAACAAGATATGAGAAGTACTTATTGTTATAGTGATACTCAAGTCTTTGGTGAATATCCTGCATATTTATTAACTAAATTTAAAAATGAAGGTCTAAATATTAAAATGGAAGAACATGATTTAGAAATCATGAAAAAATATCCAGTCGACTTTGTTTCATTTAGTTATTATTCATCAAGTTGTGTTGCTAAAGATGATGCCGGATTAAAGAAAACAGCTGCTAATACTAATATTGCGATTAAAAACCCTTATATTCCAAGTTCTGATTGGGGATGGCAAATTGATCCAATCGGTTTAAGAGTTTCTTTAGTAGATTTATATGATCGTTATAGAAAACCATTATTTATTGTAGAAAATGGTTTAGGTGCTAAAGATGAACTTGTAAATGGAACAGTTGATGATCAATATCGTATTGATTATTTTGATGCTCATTTTAGAGAAATGTATAATGCAATCTATGAAGATGGTGTTGATTTAATGGGTTATACATCTTGGGGATGTATTGATTTAGTATCTGAAAGTACTAAACAAATGTCTAAACGTTATGGATTTATTTATGTAGATGCAGATGATTTAGGTAATGGTACTTATAAAAGATATAAGAAGAAATCATTTGATTGGTATAAAAAAGTGATTGAATCAAATGGTGCTTGCTTATTTGAAGATTAGAGATTCTTTGAATCTCTTTTTCTTTATATAAAGTGACAGATAAGCAATAAAGTTGTATGATAATCACGGTGATGAAATGAAAAGAGAAAAGACAAAACAAATTGTAACAGGAGCTTTTATGGCAGCACTTTTTGGAGTGTTATCGGTTGTGAATGTTTATACAGGAACGATGTTTGATATTATTTTTATTTATCTGATGACAGTTGCATTAGCTTATTATACGTTTAAGTTTAATGAAAAGATGGCTGTTCTTGTTCTGTTTACAAGTACGTTTATTTTATTTTTAACAGGTGAATTATTTTTTACTTTGTATTCTTTCTTTACTTTACCATTAGGTATTTTATATATTTATTGTTTGAAAAGGGATATTGATGGTAAATGGATTTTAAGAATATATAGTATGTTGAAGAATTTTGTTGTTTTATTTTTATTAAATTCTTTATTAGGTTTAAATACTTTTACAGATGCTAAAGATATTTATTATAGTATTGTAAGTATTCTTCCTTTTTTAGAAAGTGATTTTTTAAAGAATGGAATGTTTATTATTTTATGGATTGTTTTATCATTTTCGGAGGTTTATATTATTAAGGTTTATACGAATCTATTTATCTTAAGAATGAATAAAAATAAGATGATGAAATAAATGAATTCATGTATAATATAAGGTAATAAAGAGGAGGGTATTTCATGATTAAGAAGCTGATGCAACTTAGAAATACAATAGTTGCTTTATTAGGAGTAGAATATGTATTAGCTTTATTAACTTATATGTTTTTACAAAATCGTATTACATTATCATTAATGATTTATATTTTGATTAAAAATGTAGTATGTATTATTGTTTTATATTATCTCCATAATATGTTCAATGAAATGACTTATAGTGTTAAAGAAGCACTCAATGATGAAACAAAGAATGCTTTGATTTTTGGTGGAATAGGTCTTATTAAATATGATGAAAATAGAAATGTTGTATGGGTCAGTGATTTATTGCATGAACTTGGTATAAAAATTGTTGGTAAAAAATTGCTTGAATGGCAACCCTTACTAGCAACACTTTTTGAAGATGAAGATGTTAGAACAATTGATATTAATTCTAGAAGATATGAAGTATATAATTCTAGAAATAATCGTTTGCTATTTTTAAAAGATGTAACAGATTTAACAACGATTGAAAAAGAATATAATGATCAACAACTTTGTGTTGCCTATTTAACAATTGATAATTATGATGATTCTATTGAATATGCTGATGAACAAAAATCAGTAATGATTGAAACTATTTCTAGACAAATGATTTTTGATTGGGCTAAAGATAATGGGATTATTTTAAAAAGATATAAAGAAGATGGGTATTTAGCTATCTTTAATGAAAGAATTTATCGTAAACAAGTAGAAGTTCGTTTTTGTATTTTAGATGAATTTAAACAAAAAATGGAATCAATTGGAGCGGTCATGTCTTTATCAATGGGAATTGGTAGAGGATCTAAAGTTTTACGTGAATTAGATGAACTTGCATTTAGTGCTATTTCTTTATCTTATTCACGTGGTGGAGATCAAGTAGCGGTTAAAACATTAGATGAAGAAATTCGTTATTTTGGTGGAAACAGTGAAAATAGCGAAAAAGCTAATCGTGTAAGAGCACGTGTTATTTCACAAACACTAGCAAGTTTAGTAAAACAAAGTAAAAATATCCTTATTATGGGACATAAACAATCTGATTTAGATTCTTTTGGAGCAAGTTTGGCTGTCGCAAAATTTGTTAAAGCATTTGAAAAAGATGCTTATGTGATTGTTGATGAAAATTCTTTAGAAGAAAAAACAGGAAATATTGCACGTCGTTTAATGGCGGAAGATTTATACAAAGGAAGAATTATTTCGCCAATGAAAGCAATCGACCTTATTGACAGTGATACATTACTTATTTGTGTAGATAATCATAAGCCAACACTTGCTATTAGTGAAGAGGTTTTAGATAAAGCAGAGAAAATTGTTGTTATTGATCATCATCGTCGAGGGGAAGACTTTGTTGATTCGCCAATCTTAACTTACTTGGAACCTGCGGCTTCTTCGACTGTAGAATTAGTTGTAGAATTATTTGAATACCAAAGAGTAGAAATAGAAGTTTTACCAACAGAAGCAACGATTATGTATGCAGGGATGTTGGTGGATACAAATTATTTTAGAAATCATGTTGGTTCACGTACTTTCCAAATTGCATCTAAGCTTAAAGAAAAACAAGCAAATGTCGCAAAAGCATATGAATTTTTACAAGATGATTATAAAACAACACAAGAAAAAATGTCTATTTCTGCTAATGCTTATCGTTTTGGAAATGATATACTAATAGCGTATGGAAATGAAGAAGAGATTTATACAAGACCTCTACTAGCGAAAGTTGGTAATGAGTTATTAAATATTGCTGAGATAAAAGCGGTATTTGTTGTTGGACGCGTAGATAAGGATAAAATTGCTATTTCTGCTCGTTCTAAAACAGAGGTTAATGTACAGTTGATTATGGAAAAACTTGGTGGTGGTGGCCATTTTTCAATGGCAGCATGTCAAGTTGAAGAAGAAACTGTTAAGAAAGCGATTGATAGATTAGAAGAAGCTATTGATCAATATTTGGATGAAAGAGGGTAAAAAAGATGAAAGTAGTTTTATTAGAAGATGTTAGAAAAGTAGGTAAAAAAGGTGATGTTGTTAATGTATCTGATGGATACGGACAAAACTTTTTAATTAAAAATAAATTAGCTGTTAAAGAAACAGCAGGTGCTAAAAAGATTTTAGAACAACAAAAAGAAGAAGCAAGATTACAAGATATTGAAAATAAGAAAAATGCAGAGACATTAAAAGAAAAAATTGAAGGTATTACTTTAGAATTTGTTTTAAAATCTGGTAAAGATGGTAAAACATTTGGAAGTGTTTCAACAAAACATATTGTTGAACAATTAAGAGAAAAATATGATATTAGAGTAGATAAAAGAAAATTTATCAATGCTCATCCAATTGGAGCATTAGGATATTCAAATTTAAAAGTTGAGCTATATAAAGGAGTTATCGCTACTATTAGAGTTCACTTATCAGAAAAATAGGAGGAAGATTTATGCCTAGAGTTTTCCCACATGATTTAGAAGCAGAACGCTCGTTATTAGGTTCAATGCTTATTTCAAAAGAAGCTTGCCAAGATATTTTAAATAAGTGTGAAGATAGAGATTTTTATGAAGAATCACATAAAGTATTATTCAATGCAATGAGTGAACTCTCAAGACAAAATATTCCTGTTGATGTAACAACCATTACTTCTTATTTATTAGATCATAGTCAATTAGATAAAGTTGGTGGTGTAGAATACTTAAGACAATTAAGTGATTCAGTTCCAACTTTAGCACATAGTGAATATTATTTAAAAATTATTCATAACAAATCGATTTTAAGAAAGATCATCAATGAAACAACAAAAATAGCAGAAAATGCTTTTGGAGATATTGAAGATATTGATGGTTTTATTGATGAAAGTGAAAAAACAATGTTGGCCATTACGAGAGATCGTAATGCAGGAGAATTCGTTGACGTTAAAAAAGTCATTAGAGAAGTGACAGATCGTTTAAATAAGTTACAAAGTATTGATGGTAATATTTCGGGTATTCGTACAAATTTTAGAGATTTAGATAAAATAACATCTGGACTCCAAAAAGGAGATTTGATTATTTTAGCTGCACGTCCCGCAATGGGGAAAACAGCCTTTGCTTTAAATATTGCACATAATGTAGCTTTTAAATCAGAAGATCCTGTAGCTATCTTTTCGTTAGAAATGCCTGCAAGTCAATTAGTACAAAGAATTATTTGTTCAATGGGTGGAATAGAAGGTTCTACAATGAGAACAGGTGAAATCTTAAAAACAAATGCGAATAAATACTATGCAGCTGCTGAAAGAGTCAGTAAATGCAATTTATATATAGATGATACCCCTGGTATTAAAATTAATGAAATTGTTGCAAAATGTCGAAAGTTAAAACAAGAACATGGGTTAAAGTTAATTGTTATTGACTATCTTCAATTGATTACTGGAAGTTCTAATAATCGAGAATCAAGACAACAAGAAGTTTCAGATATATCTAGACAATTAAAAATGTTAGCCAGAGAATTAGATGTTCCTGTTATTGCTTTGTCACAGTTATCACGTTCGGTTGAACAAAGACCAAATAAACGTCCAATGATGTCTGACTTGCGTGAATCAGGAGCTATCGAACAAGATGCCGATATCGTTACTTTTATTTATCGAGAAGGATATTATAAAGCAAGTGAAGGTAAAGAAGAGGAAGATAATGGTTTAACAGAAATTATTATCGCTAAACATAGAAATGGAGCAACAGGTGAAGTTAACCTTGCTTTTGAAAAGAATTTTAGTAGATTTACAGATTTAGCACCTATTGGCCCTGATGGAAGTAGTGCGGGTGTAAGAGATGTAAGAGGTTAGGAGAAGAAAGAATGTATCACCAATATCGAGAAGGATATATAGAAGTTATATGTGGATGTATGTTTGCAGGAAAAACAGAAGAACTTATTCGTCGAATTAATGTTTTATCTTATGCTAAACAAAAAATATTAGTATTTAAACCTAAAATAGATGATCGCTATTCAGAAATAGAAATTGCATCACATTCAGGAAGAAAAGTTCCTTGTTTTGCAATTGATGATCCAGAAGAAATCTTAGATAAAGTGACAGATGATGTACAGGTTGTCGCTATTGATGAAGTTCAATTTTTTAATTCAAAGATCGTAGATGTTTGTGAATATCTTGCTGATAAAGGCGTTCGTGTCATGGTTGCAGGTTTAGATAAAGACTTTAGAGGTGAAGCATTTGGTGTAATGCCTGAACTTCTTACAAAAGGAGAATTTGTGACAAAGCTTACAGCTGTTTGCGCAAAATGCGGCTCACCGGCTACACGTACACAAAGACTTGTAGATGGTAAACCAGCATCTTTTGATGATCCTGTTGTTTTAGTAGGAGCAGTTGATCATTATGAACCAAGATGCAGACATTGTCATGAAGTTGTCAACAAACCTATAAAAATTAAAAGAAGAACTAAAAGTTCACAATAAATTAACATAGATTCATTATTATAAGGGTGTAAAAGAAAACCTCCCCTTAATATAAACAAAGAAAAGGCACATGTTGAGATAACATGTGTTCTTTTTTATATCATCTAATAAATAATTATCAATATGATAAAAAATAATTGATTTATACACTTAAATAGTGTACTATTCTAATAACTACTAGAGGGGAAGTGGTAATTTGAAAATAATATCTTTACAACTAGAGATATTCATCATCATTATTATAGGATACATATTTGCTAGAAAGGGGATTATTACTAAAGAAGTTAGAAAAAAATTAACAGACATTGTTATTGATCTTATATTACCGTGTGCCATTATTAAATCATTTATGATGAAATTAACACCAGAAATCATAAGAGATACAGTTGTTATTTTTATTGTTTCTTTTATTATTCAACTTTCTTATAGTGTATTTAATCGTATTTTTTATAATCGTTTTGATGATTCAAAAGCAATCATTCTAAAATACGCGACCATTGTTTCTAATGCAGGATTTATGGGATTACCGATTGTTGAAAGTATTTATGGGCAAACTGGTTTATTATATGCTTCAATTGCTTTAATTCCACAAAGAATTTTTATGTGGAGTGCTGGACTTTCGTTATTTACGCAAACAGATTCTAAAAGTATGATCAAAAAAGTTGCACTTCATCCATGTATTATTGCTGTTTATATTGGTATTGCTTTAATGATTATAGAAAGTATAGGAATTATTTTACCAACTTTTATGTTAAATACGATCAATGCAATAGGAGGATGTACAACAGCTTTAAGTATGTTGATTATAGGAGCTATTTTAAATGATGTGAAATGGTCTGAACTTGTAGAAAAATCAAGTTTATATTATTCAAGTATACGCTTGTTAATTATTCCTATTACTATTTTTATATGTTTATCTTTATGTCAGATGAACTCTTTAGTAATTGGAGTATCTGTACTTTTAGCTGCTATGCCTGCTGGAAGTACAGCAGCGATGTTAGCACAAAAATATAATCAAGATGTGATATATGCTTCTAAAATCATTGTTGTTTCAACAATATTGTCTTTAGTAACATTGCCAATGATTTCTATTTTAGTAAAAGGGGGATGATGATATGGAAATTGCGGTAACAGCTAGAAATTATAATTCAAAAAGTGTTAAATATATGGAAGATTTAGGGTATACAGTAAAGGTCTATGAAAATTGTACTTTAATGAGTGAAGATGAACTTTATGAATGTTTAAAAGATGCAGATGGAGCTATTGTAAGTGTAGAAGCATATACAAAACATCTTTTACAGCGATTGCCTAATTTAAAGGTTATTTCTAGAAGAGGTATAGGATATGATGCAATCGATGTAGAAGCATGCAAAGAATTAGGAATTGCTTTTACAAGAACTTTAGGGGCAGTTGAAGCGCCTGTTGCTGAACAGGTTTTAGCTTATATGTTATATTTTGCTAGAAGAGTAGATTTACAAAGTCAAATATTAAAATCAGGAATATGGAATCGATCATTGAAATTAGGACTTAAAGGAAATACATTAGGGCTTATTGGTTTTGGTGGTATTGGAAAAGAAATTGCTAAAAGAGCTCTTTCTTTTGGAATGCGTGTCATTGCTACAAGTCATCATGATGCTATAGGAAGTGTTGTAGAAGGAGTAGAAATCTTAAGTGAAGATGATGTTTTATCACAAAGTGATTTTGTCAGCATTAATGTTCCTCTTCGAGAAGATACTTTTCATTACGCTGATAAAAACTTTTTTAAGAGAATGAAAAAGGGTGCTTATTTTATCAATATTGCTAGAGGAAAAGTGATGGATGTTGATGCTTTAGTAGAAGCCTTAAATACAGAACATTTAGCAGGATGTGCAGTTGATGTTTTTGATCAGGAACCTTGTTTAGATTCACCTTTAGCTAAATTTGGAGATCAAGTTTTAATTACACCGCACTCTTGTCCAATGACTTATCATGATCAGTATAATATGGATCAAATGGCAGCTGAAAATACAGTTGAAGTTTTGGATTTAATAAGAGGTAAAAAATAACAAATAGAATTTTCTATTTGTTATTTTTTGTATACTGCATAATAAAAGTGAACATTCTAAGTTGTTTGTTCAACTTATTCTGTTCACTTCATGATGTCCTTTATTTACAAAACTGATAAGTTAATTCTCCTAATATTTTAATTCCTTTTTCTATTTCTTCTAAAGAAGGTAAAGAGAAATTCATACGAATACTTTGACAAGATTTAGAAGAATCAACATGAAATTCATTACCTGGAACAATAGCAATATGTTTTTCTACTGCTGCTTCAACAAAATCTAACATATTGACATTATCTGGAAGATCAAACCAAACAAACATACCACCTTCAGGTTCAACAAAAGAAATACGAGGATGAAAATATTTTTTCATCATTTTTAACATATAATGACATTTTTCACTATACATATCTCTTAGTTTAGAAATATGTTCATCCATATCTACTGTTCTTAAGAAACCATCAATTGTATATTGTGATAAAGAGTTTGTATGATTATCATTTACCTGCTTAGCCATTTTAATTTTACTTATTAATTCTTTTTGTCCAACTAATAAACCTGCACGCATACCAGGAGAAATAATTTTAGAAAAACTACTTGTATAAATAACCATGCCTTTTTCATCAAAAGATTTAATTGATGGTACATCATTTCCACTTGTTCTTAAATAACCATAAGGATTATCTTCTAAAATAACAACACTATATTGACAAGCTAAATCATAAATAGCTTTTCTTTTTTCTAATGATGTTGTAATACCTGTTGGATTTTGAAAATTAGGAATAATATAAAAAAGTTTAGGTGTTGGTTTTGTTTGAAAGGCTTTTTCAAGTTCTTTTAAATTAACACCATCCTCTTCTAGAGGTACACCAATTAAACGAGCACCATTACATCTAAAACAGTTAAATGCTCCTAAAAAACTAGGATCTTCTACAACAATCGTATCCCCTTCGTCTATAAATATTTTACTTGTTAAATCTAATCCTTGTTGAGATCCAGTTGTAATTAAAATATCATCATTTTCTTTACAAATAGAATCATATTTATTTAAAAATTCTTTAGCAGATGCCATAAGACCTGGATAACCTTGGGCATCTCCATATTTTAAAATATCATCTGGATTTTTAGAAAAAACTTCATGTGCAATCGATACAAGTTGATCTTTAGGTATTGCATTGGGATCGGGAAATCCTCCTGCAAAACTAATAGCATCACTATATTGACCATTTCCGTTTGCTCTTGCAAGTACTGCTCGAATTGCTGAAAACTTAACTTGGTCCATTTTATTAGCAAAATTATAATTCATTAAAATCCCCTCCTTGGGGTTATTTTAGCAGTTATAAAATATAAATCAATAAAAAATTATCAAATATAATAAATAAATATCACAGTGATAATAACATAATTAATAAATTATTATTAATATGATAAAAAAGTATTGACTTTTGTTTCGTCCTCTTGTAGTATGTAGACAACAACAAAGCGAGGGGGGATCCAAATTGATTAAGTTAGAAAATGTAAATAAAGTATTTGGAAGTAATCATGTTCTAAAAGATATCAATTTAGAAGTTAAAGAAGGGGAAAAGCTTGTTATTTTAGGTCCAAGTGGTTCTGGAAAATCAACAACAATTCGTTGTATGAATTATTTGGAAGTACCAACAAGCGGAACTGTTTCAATTAATGGTGAAACCATTAATAAGAAAAATAAAAATAAAATTGTTGGAAACAATATTTCGATGGTGTTTCAACAATTTAATTTATATCCACATAAAACAGTATTAGAAAATCTTACATTAGCACTTATAAAAATTCACAAAATCAAAAAAGAAGATGCTAATGAAAAAGCCTTTCAATATCTAAGAAGAGTTGGATTAGAAAATAAGGCTTATGCTTATCCACAAGAATTAAGTGGTGGCCAACAACAGCGTGTAGCGATTGCAAGAGCACTTGTTACTAATTCAAAAATCGTTTTATTTGATGAACCAACCAGTGCCTTAGATCCAGAAATGGTTAAAGAAGTTTTAGATGTTATGACAGATCTAGCAAAAGAAAACATTACCATGGTATGTGTCACACATGAGATGGGTTTTGCTAAACAAGTTGCAGATCGTGTGGTGTTTATGGATGATGGTCGTATTATAGAAGAAGGTACACCTGTAGAGTTCTTTGAACATCCTACAACAGATCGTGCTAAAGCATTTTTAAGTAAAATTATGAGATAGGGGGAAATCATAATGAAAAAGTTAGGGAAAGTATTATTATCAAGTTTATTTTGTTTAAGTTTAGTGGGATGTGGAAGTTCTTCAAGTAGTTCTTCTAAATCTACTTTGGAACAGATCAAAGAAGATGGGGTATTAAAAGTAGGTGTTAAAGATGACCGAATTGGTTTTGGTTTAAAAAACACAAAAACTGGAGAATATGAAGGTTATGAAATTGAACTTGCTGATATGTTAGCGAAAGAACTTATTGGTAAAAAAGCAAAAGTTGAATATACAGCAGTTGATGCTAAAACAAGAACAGGCCTTTTAGATAATAAAGAAATTGATTGTGTTATTGCTACATTTACAATTACTGATGAAAGAAAAGAATCATGGAATTTCTCAGATTCTTATTATCGAGATAATGTAGGAATCTTAGCTAAAAAAGGAAAATATAGTAGTTTAAAAGATATGGATGGAGCTACAGTTGCCGTACAACAATCATCTACGAGTAAAGAAGCTTTAGAAGAAGCTGCTTCAAAAGTAGGGGTTAAATTAAATTATAAAGAATTTGCAAGCGCACCTGAATGTGTTTCAGCAGTTAACTCAGGAGCAACAGATGCTTATTCAATTGATGTTACTTGTTTAATGAGTTATTTAAATGATGATCTAGAAATTTTACCTGATCGTTTTTCACCACAAGATTTTGGAATTGCAACGAGAAAATAAAGAATTAGCTAAAAAAATTAATAAATTTATTAAAGAATTAAAGGATGACGGAACATTAGATAAGTTACAAAAGAAATACAATATCGCACAGGAGGAATAGACTATGTTATTTAGAGGTTGGGATTTATTAATAAAAGATTTACCAGAGTTTTTACAAGCATTCTTCTTGGTGACTATTAAAGTTGCAGCTATTGGTGCAATTTGTGCATTGGTGTTAGGAGTTCTCTTTGGACTTCTATCATCATCACGTCATAAGATTATTCGCTTTATTTCTAGATGTTACGTAGAATTATTTCAAAATACACCCGTGTTAATTCAAGTATTCTTTGTTTATATTGGTTTACCTTATTTAGGATTTAATTTAGATTCTACAATTATTGCAGTGATTATTATTTCTTTATATCATGGAGCTTATATTAGTGAAGTAGTAAGAAGTGGAATTGAATCAGTACCACGTGGACAATATGAAGCAGCTAAATCTCAAGGCTTTTCATATTTAGAAACAATGATATATATCATTTTACCACAAACAGTAAGAATGATTTTACCACCACTTACAACGCAAATTGTAAACCTCATTAAAAATACATCTATTTTACAAGTTATTGCTGGTGGTGATTTGATGTATATGGCTGATTGTTGGGCAGCTAATACAGGAATTACAGTACCACCTTATTTAGTAGCTACAGTTTTATATTTTGCTATTTGTTATCCACTAACATGCTTATCAAGACATTTTGAAAAGAAGAGCTTAGAAGGATATAAACAAAAAGAAAAAGTCGTAGAAAAAGAAGTCATTATGAGACAACCTGCCATGGTGAAAGGGGTGCGCTTATGAGTGAATTCATAAATTTAGTACAAACAGTTTTAACACCTGATAACTTAAAATTCTTAGGAGAAGGTCTTATTCTTTCAATTAAATTCTCAATTATTGTTATATTTGGAAGTTTGGCTTTAGGAATAATTTTAGCTTTGACCCGTAATTATGCACCAAAACCATTAAAATTATTAAGTGTTTGTTATGTTGAATTATTTAGAAATACGCCCTTATTATTATGGATATTATTCGCTCGATTTACCTTACCAAAAATGTTTAATATTTCAGCATTTCAAGCAATTGTAATTACTTTTATATTCTTTTGTGCAAGTGGATTATCAGAAATTGTTAGAGGTGGGTTAAAAGCTATAGGAAAAGGACAATTTGAAGCAGCTGAGTCCCAAGGCTTTACTTTTGTTCAAACAATCATATATATTATTTTACCCCAAACGATTAAATTAGTTATTCCTCAATTGTTACAAACAATTATTACAATATTTAAAGATTCTTCTTATTTAAGTACAATTGGTGTAGTTGACTTTATGTATCAAGGTAGACGTTTAATGGCTCATTTTTTCCAAGCAGATCAAATTATGTTTATCTTTGTTTATATGGCAGGAATTTACTTTATTATTAACTTTGCTTTATCGTTAGTAGTAAGACATATGACTTCAAAGAAACGTGAAGCTAAAAAACGTATGAAATTAAGTAGAAAGTTACAAACTGTATAGCCCCCTTATAAGGACAATGGAAACATTGTTCTTTTTTTGTTGCTATATATCGTTTAACGATATATAATAAAAGTGAAGAAAGTATCGTTAAACGATATAGGAGATGAAATAAATGCCAAAAAGAGAAATGGAAGTATTAACCCCACAAATGTATTATGTATTACTTGTTTTACATCAACCAATGCATGGCTATGAAATTATGAATGAAATTACTCGAATTACTAATGGAGAAATCACTGTAGGAGCAGGTTCTTTATATACTTTATTACCAAAGTTTGAAAAAGAATGTTATATCAAATTAGTAAAAGTGGTAAATAATAAAAAAATTTATCAAATTACAAATCTAGGAAAAAAGAAATTACAAAAAGAAAAAGAAAGAATGCTTAAACAAATTTCATTATTAGATCAAATAGGAGGATAAAGATATGAAATACAAAGATGTCTTAAGAAATAGTTTGTATTTAGATGAAGAATTACAAGATTATTTTAATGAAATGTCTAAAAAAGGATGGCGTTTAGATTTCGTTGGTTATTATTATCGATTTATAAAAGATGAACATGTTTATAAGTATCAAATAGATTACACTCCTGTATCTAGTGAATATCAAGAGCTTTT
>UQVG01000002.1 GCA_900544435.1 uncultured Erysipelotrichaceae bacterium
GTAACATAAATCATAGTTCCACCCTCTTCCTAGTAAAAAAAAGCAAGTCATCATTTATGAACATTGCTTTTAACACTTCAAATATCTCTATCTTCAAAATCTTCTTCAATACTTTTATCTATATCTTCACTAACAATTTCTTTTACATATAAATTCATTTTTTCTTTCTCTACTTTTTGTAATTCTTCAATCATATGAGCTAAACCTTTAACATCATAATTTTGCAAGTATTCAAAATATTCAGCTCTTTTATTATCAGGGATAACGATTGGTATTTCATTATTACGAATCAATTCGTGATTGATGAGTAGTCTACCTGTTCTGCCATTTCCATCTTCAAAAGGATGTATATGCTCAAATTGAATATGAAAATCTGCAATTCTTTCTAACAATGGCAATGTACTATGATTATAAAAATAGAGTTGTTCCATTACCATATTCGATACATATTTAGCTTCAGGTGGTACAAAATCTGCCCCACGAATAAACACTGGAATTTTACGATAACCACTTGTATCTTTGATATTTTTATTGATAATTTCATTTAGCTTTACAATTAAAGATGGATTGATTTCATTGTCTTGTTGTTTCAATGATTCTTGTAACGCATATTTTAAATTGATTGCTTCATAGATTTCTCTAGGTTTTACATCTGATAGAGAAAATGAATTATCATTAAATATGATAGCGTATGTTTCTGCATATGATAAAGTATTTCCTTCAATTTTATTTGAACTATGGACACTACGAGTAATGAAATTTTCGTAATAATCTTGAGATTCTTTTATCGCTTTTTTAAAAGGATTCATTATCTTCACCTCATTCTGTTCAGTTTATATTATAACAGACTTTCAAATGTCATGACATACCTTTATTTATTGCTTTGCATTTATTTATCAATCTCATCCATTTCTTCCATCATTTCTAAATCATTCTCTTTCTCATCTTGGTAGATTTCTTTTAATCCACAATACTCTATTTCCTCAACCGACAAATAAAAATCATGCCCTTTTTCTTCATTCCACACGCCAAGATCACGAATATCTTGAATGACACTATCTATCCAATTATACAATGCTTCTGCATAACTGGAGAAACATCCATCTTCTATCGTTTCTGCATCCATATTTTTTATCATCCATTCATAATCGAAAGTAATGCTTTCTTCTAAATCTCCTGTAAACACCAAATATACTTTGCTATCATGTTCGCATAAATTCCATTCATTAAATACCGAACTTACTTTTTCCATGATACCTTTGTTTTTTTCTTCATCAGGAAATCGAAATAAAAATCTATCTCTCTGTATCCCAATGATTTCTTCCAAGTTTAATACAATATCCTTTGGTTTCATATCATAGCGTAGAATTTCATGTTCCCATAAGTTTCCTACATCTCCACCATATCTACCTTTTCCTTGATGATTGATGTTATTCACAAACTTAATAGATGCACCACCCTTATCTTTCCATTGTTCAAGATTGACATTGTAATCATCAATTAAAATATCTCCTACACGAATTCCTTCAGGTATTTTTTCGGTTTTGCTTTCCCATGTTTTCGGAAATAATCTATGCTCTTCATCAATGAATGGAAAATCTCTATCAAGACAGTAGTTTTTTTGTTCAACCACTTCTTTTATATCAGCCGAAGAAAGAACAAAAATTTCTACTTCCTCTTTATCTACTGAATATAAAAGATTGATTGCATCCTTCATGTTTTCAAAAGGGTCCAGTTTTATAAAAAAATCAGGCTCGTACATTTTCTCGATTTGTACATGACCTGATTCATCTACTATATGATCATGGAATCTATACAATGTTCCATCCATATCAATAAACACTCTTTTTTTCATCTTTTTATCCTTTCCTAGTCTTTTTTCTTATTTTCAGACTAAAAATTGCGTTTTTGAAAAAAATCGACTTCCACAATCGAACGCTAAGACGAATTACAAACTTTTTTGACTTGTTGTTCATGAAAGTAAAGATGGCTCTTATCGTTCCATTATGGGCTTCTCATAGCGTGTATTTTTTTGCACTCGTAATTTTTACCAAATTAAACATCTTTATCAATTTCTTGAAATA
The DNA here is from genome assembly GCA_900544435.1 of uncultured Erysipelotrichaceae bacterium. Taxonomy (GTDB): domain Bacteria; phylum Bacillota_I; class Bacilli_A; order Erysipelotrichales; family Coprobacillaceae; genus Faecalibacillus. The sequence continues at coordinate 2,085 of UQVG01000002.1, forward strand.
GTTTTTCAAGATTTTTCTTATGTACCTGCCATTTTTTCAATTCCATCTTATACCCTTCTAATTTTTGTTGTTCTTCTGCTATCAATGTTTCAGAAGCAACAATTTTATTCTCATAAAATTTGATCTTATTTTCGATTGTTCTTTCTCTACTTGCCATATTAAATATAAATCTCCTTTCTTGATAAATATTCTTTCAATACATTTACTTCTTGTCTTGGCATTTCTCCCATCATATGACAATCATTCACATTGATACATCTTCCTTCTTCTGTACGAAAGAAAGGACATTCCAATATGTACCAAGCAATATCATTACATCTAGCCTTTATTGTCTTTACCATAGGAATATCCTTGGAACTACATGAAGATGTTAAATAGAATAACAAATTTTTCTTCATTCCAACGATTGTTATCTTTTCACTGTCTTCCTGATAAAACAAATTATAACCATTCATGAATTTATAATTTAATTCTTCATCAGTTATATTCGATTTCATCTTGTTCCATTTCTTCATCAATAATTTCCTCCTGACTATCGTAATTATCATATTCTGCTTCGATCGTAGATGGATTATATTTATCACTTTCTTTGATTTGTTCTTCTAGTTTTCTTTTCATAAAAAGTTATCCTTTCTTAGTATAAATCCAAACGCATCCCTGTATAGACACCACTGGCATCTTGAATCGGAGTACAAACTCCTGCTCTTCCTGACGCAACCAATTCATTTTGACAAGCACTGGTTACATTATCCATAGTATAACCATCTGTAAACATAAAGTATTTTGTAACAGGTGGTGCAGGCTGTGGCTGTGGTGGTAGAGTTTGTTGCTGTTCTTGTTGAGGTACTTGTTGTACTGGCTGTTCCACCACTTCTTCTTTTGGTTTCTCTTTAGGCTTTTCTTTTTCTTTCACAACCACTTTTAAAGTTGCTGAAGATTCATTTCCTGCTTTATCTTTCACACGATAATGAACTTCATATTCGCCTACTTCATTGGCATCTATTTTATTAAAATTTACTTTTTCACTTAAATCTCCATCTTTATCATCCATTGCTTCTTTGATGTATTTTTCATACGCAATGTCCTCTCCTTTAAAGATTTCGATTTTTTCTGTTGTAAGTGTAATGTTAGGTTTTACTGTATCTGTAAGTTTTTCTTCTATTTTTTCTTTAGGTGCTGTTGGCATGGATTGAACATATTGATACACTCCATATCCACCTATTGACAGTAAAAGAAGAAGCATAATCAATGTAATCCTTTTCTTTCTTTTACGCTTTTTATCAGCTCGATACAGTTTCAATATCTCTTGTTCTCTTTCACTTAATTCCATGTTCGTCACCTAATTTCTATTCACACATATTGATAAAAATTTTAAAGTTATTGCTCGCTTCTTCGGAAGTACCTATATAGATATAATCTTTATATACATCTTTCTTTGGTACATCTTCAAATTCGATTTTTGCTATATTTGTAATTTCCGTTTGTTCTTTATCTCCATAGAACACAACATACCCTTGCACATACAATTTATGGTTCGTATTGTTTTCGATTGTTATCAATGGTTGTTCGCTATCATTTCTCTTATCAGGGAATATCTGCACATTCACATCATCTTGGAATAATAATTCTGTTGATTTTTTACCATCTTCATTACTACCTTCCACTTGAGAGGCTTTTAGAGAAGAAGCATCAAAGGTAATTTCTTGTCTTGATTCTCTTGCCCCTTTATTGTTTGGATTGACTGTTTCCATGACATAGGTTTGTTGTGGATTGATGTTAATATTGATTTCATCATCTTTATCTTCGTCATGTACTCCGTTTTCATCTTCTTTAACAATCGTTCCTGCTACATTGATTTGAAACTTGTTATTGTTTGTTACAAACAATAGACAATCTCCGTTTGATTCTCCATAAGGTACATAACTTACATCTACCTTTTCCATAGCATTTTTAAATATATCTACCTTTGGCTTTTCAGGTTCTTTTTCTTGTCCAAAGAAACTTTTATAAGCAGACAATCCAAAAAAGACAACAATGATTGTTGCCATGATTCCCATTGCTATTTTTTTTGCCATTCAATCACTCCATTTCTATTTCATCTAAATCTTCATCAAACTCTACAACTGTGACTTCCTTATAGTCTTCATAAAGTTCTTTAACTCCATCCTTTATCGCTTGATCCACACCAATATCAGCTTTTTGATAAAAATGAATTGCTTGTTCCATAAATTCTTTATCATTTCTCAATTCTTCCACTTCAGCATCTGAAAGAAATTCAGACAAAGCACATAGAATATCATTTTCCATAAATTCATTGTACCATTTTCCATGTAAATCAATATTCATCTCATCAGTGGCACGCTCTAACATATCTTCTTGTGCTTCTTTTAAATTACCAAAATAATGTCCTACATCATACCCTCTATCGTTTTGTGTCCAAGTCACATAACGATATTCCTTTATTGGATGATTTTCATTGATGCCAAGCACTACATTAAACCCAGTACCAGTCACTACTTTATTGATAATTGTATATTTTCCATTCATACCTAAATCATCTTTTGTCATATCTTTCTTCTGTTCTTTTCAAGTCCTAAAGAAATAAGTAAATCGTGATACACCATTACTTCGTGTTCATTTAATCCATAATCTTTTACAAGATCTGTTACTCCTTGATTCAATATCCCAATTCCATATCGTAAACTAATGTTTCTATTTGTTTCTACATCATGAATACTTGTTAAATCATCTGTTATTGAAAACCAACAATCCATGCCTGATTTTTCTGCAATCTTATCAAGTACATTTGCCTGTTCTACAGTTAATTTCATTATTCCACCTTCTTTCCAAAAAAAGAGTCTTATTCAGACCCCTTAAATATACATTCGTAGCCAATCGTTTCATCTTTTTCAATGATTGGCTGCACCTTGAATTCCTGTGAAGAAGTAAATCCATATTCATTGGCTCGTTTAAAAGCAACAGATGAATTATTGGCATACTCTTTTGTAAGAAACTTTTTATTCCCTTTTTTTGTTTCTTCTTTAGAATTCCCTTTCATCCACTCTGTATATGCACCTTTTTCTTCAACAAGTCCATCTTCAGCATTTTCTAACTGTTTTAGATATTCAATATAGGCTTTTTTATCTTCGTCTTCTAATTCCCAATCTCTAGGCACTTCATGTTCATCAATGATTTCCACTCGTTCTGCCTTTTGTTCAGGTGTTTCTTCTAATCCTCTTACTTGATATGTTCGTGATGTGCTTTCAAGTTCTACATTCGCTTCTTTTCTTGCTTTTTCATCAAAAATCACTTTCACTTCCACATCATCATAATTGCTTAGATTTTTGTTAGGAGATATTTCATATTTCAAAGATGCAATAAAGTCTAGGACTTCTTTATCATCTCCATCATATTGAATATCATTTCCTTTTATGGATGCCTTACCGCTTTCTTCCATACCTTCAAATGTAAGCTCTAAGTTTGATAAAACATCTAAGTGTGTTGGTTCAGGAAATACATATATCTTGACACCTATAGCAAGTCCTAAAACCACAATTACTCCAACAATTCCTAGTATTACTTTTTTCATGATACCACCTCATTTACTTAGGATTTGCAAAAGAAATATTTCCATAAATACTTCGTAATTGACTTAATGAGTATGTAACTGTATGCCAGTCACTCTTTGCTACTTCAAAGGAATCTGTCTTACCATTTAAGTTTCCCTCTTGAATGGTAATCTTTTCTCCCTCTACACCGACTACGATCCATACATGGTTATGAGCAACATCTGAAGAACCGACAGCTCCTACTTTCGGTATCAAACTGAACTCAAATTTGTCTGGATGCGTTGCTAACAACTGTGCTACACACGAATATCCATTTCCAGTAAAACCAGGGCTAAATCCATAGATTTCATAAAACCGACCCCAAGCAAACCATGAACACTGTCCATATAGTCCTGCTTGTGCATATGGATTTTTTGTTAGCCAAGCATCTGTATTCCCAAAGTTTGGATCGCCTTCAATAGAACCTGTTGCACATCCTGTAGAGTCTGTCAGCTTATATGTACCTTTTAATTTATCATACCACTTCTCTGCCGACTTACAGCGAGTATTTGAAATCGACTGATAGGAATCACTCGATCTTTCTACAATCTTATGGAACAAATAAGCACATCTTGATGGACTTTTATTTTCATAAAATCCTTCCCTCTGTAATTGTTTTCCATAATAGGATTCAGGAGATAAGGATTCTTCCCATAAGAAGTTTAGTTGAAAGTTTAAATCCGTCCACGAAACACCTTTTAAGGTTGCCTGTTTCAATAAATTGTCTTTTCTTCCATAACTCCATTGGATTAAGCCATGCCCTTGATAGGGATACCCTTTTTCAATGAGGGCAGGGTCAAAATTGGATTCACGCTCCATGTTTCCCATAACACCTGAAACAGCTTCATCCGATAATCCCTTTCCTTTTAAGTATGTCCATACAGCCTGTGCATTTCCTTCTGTTGTTCCATCTGAAAATACATAATCAGTAGAACATCTTTCAGCACTAGCTGATGAACCTGCAAAGATAACAATAAAAAGTGCCATTGTAACTGCACCAACTATAATCGCCATCGTGAAAGGAGCAAGGAATTGAGCGATAGTAGTAACAGCTTTTGTAACAGTTTGAAAGATAACTGTCATTGCTCGTTTCACTATCGTGGTACTTGCCTTCGCAACTTGCACTCCTTTTTTAATAGAAGATTTTACAGTTACATAAGAAAATTGTATTGCCTTTTTACCACCTTTATAGGTATATTTTGCTGTCGTTTTTCCAACTTTTTTCCCAACTTTTCCCGCTACCTTTCCTGCCTTTCGTCCAACTTCTCCTTCAATGAATTTCATTCCTGTAGCATCTTCGCCATTGGTTGCTTTTTCTACTTTGTGAGAAAGTCTTGCCCCTTTTTTAACAACCTTGCTTGCTCCTACAGAAGTTTTTCCTACGACAGTGACTGCTTTGGAAAATTTACCCTGTGTCGGTTGAAAGTCAAAAGTATGTCGATTTATAAAAGAAAGGAAACGATTTGAGTGTTGTGAATCCTCTTCTCCTTCCCCCATTTTTCCTTTCAAGTTTTGACCTGTGCCTTTCTTTCCATCCCCGGTATTTGCCAATGTCTTGATATTGGAAATAGCACTGTTTTTATCATTATTTCCTATAACTGCATTCTCAACAGAAACAGCATTGGAAGATTCCATTGTTTTAATACCTAAAACAGCAGAACCTTCCTGTTCATTCATACTACTGATTGGAATATCGTTATCTGATTTGGAAAGTGAACCTGTCGTTTTTACAGCACTATTATCATTCTCTTGTGACAATGCATTACCATTCTCTGCATTTGGTTTATCAACTTGTGTTTGAATTCCTAAAGTAGCCTTTCCACCACTTCCACCTGAACCATCATCTTGGCTTCCTTGTCTGTTATATTTCCATTCGGAAACAAATTTGGCACTCTTATCCAATCCTTTACCAGTCCAACGAAGTCCTTTACTGGTAGCGAACTCTCCTGAACGAAATGTCTTATTGACATCTTTTCTAGTTTCTTTTGACATACACTTTATGTTCTAGCAATCGCCTTTTTATCAGTATTGTTCAACTGGTAGATACGGAATTCTTTTGGCACATGGTTATAGAATGGAATCTTATCTGAACCAAAGACAATGACACCTTGCCCTTGTTTAGCATCATTACCGATATATCGTGCTTCCCCTTCAGAAATATCGAAAATATCACAAATAATCTGTCGATCTCGTTTCTTTTGCTTCAAGATGATAGCAAATTCGGCATTTCCAAGTATTTTTCTACCCCATTCATTCGCAGAAACATCTTCAATATTTTGTGTAATAACAGTAATCATAGCATTGTATTTGCGACCGATTTTAACAATCTTGGCTACATATTCAGCCCCTGATGGATTGGCAAGCAAGATATGGAATTCATCAATATAGATCCATGTATTGATACCTTTTGCTCTATTCTTAATCAAACGATTCATGATATGGTCTAGGACTACTAAATATCCTGCTGTTTGTATAGAAGCAGGAAGTTCAGAAATATCAAACGATACAACTCGGTTATGAATATCAACATTGGTAGGATGCGAGAATATATCCTGTGTACCTTTAACGAAACGCTCAAGTGCTTTCGCCATCTTTTTTGCCTCTTCTTCAGGCTGTTTCGCAAGTTCTTCTTGGAAATCCTTTAATAAAGGCTGTTTACTTTCATCTTTAAATCCACTCTTTTCATAATCCTCGAAAATATGTCGTACACATCTATCTACGATCGTCTTTTCAATCGGACTTAGACTACCTTCATCAATGATAGATTCTACCCAACCTTGCATATATTCAACTTTTGCTTTTACTGGCGAATCTCCACCATCTTCAGACAAACTATAGTTTTGATCTAAATCTAATGGATTGATATAAGTCTTTGTAGAATCGGAAATGGTAATGGTCTGTCCATTTAATTCATGGACGGCTTCTCCATATTCTTTTTGGAAATCGATAAAAATAATTTCATCATCAGGATAGCGTAGTAATACTTGTTCGGCATTTGTTTTCGCTTGGAATGATTTCCCTGCCCCTGATGTCGCTAAAATACATCCATTTCCATTGATCAATCGTTTTCTATCTACAAAGATAGGGTTACGACTCACTAGATTGATTCCCATAAAGATTGATTTTGGATGTGCAAAATCTTTTGAGTTAAACGGAACATGGACGGCTGTTGCTTCAGAAGTTTCCTTATGTTGAAATTGTAGTGTGTTATGTCCTAATGGAAGTGTATTTTGAATTCCTTCTAATTGTTGCCATTTTAAAGGTAAAATACGAATTAACATTTCTCCTACTTTATTTTGAATTTTAACAGTCTGTTCTTCTAATTCAGAATAGGTATCAGCAACAATACATAAACAGATATTCTCACAGAAAACTTTTTGATCGTTATACTGAATATCTTCGATCATCTGCGTAACATCATCTAATTTTGTTTCCAGTTTCTTATCTTTCATGTATTCATAATTCATCTGTTGCTTCGCATATTGTTTAACCTTGTTATAACGCTCTGTTTCCAACCCTGATTGCAATTTGGATAATTTCTTTACAATCTTGGTCGTTTCATTTGGCTGAATATTGATTGTCGTAACAAGGTGTAAATCTTCAATCGTAGTTAAAATATTATAAAACTTTGGAGTAATTGCATTTGGAAAATCAGGTTCAATATACAGACAACGAATAAATCGTTTCCTATGTACTTCATCTGTTTCTGTATCCGAATTCAATACATCTTGAGGCGTGATTTCAATGTAATCACTTTCTCTTAGATTGATATATTCATGAGGTGCAAGAACATCATAAATCGTTAAATCTTTTTCCTTACGATATTCTTCAAAATCTTTGATTCCTTTCTCATCTGCTGTTTGGATATTCCAAAAGTCATGAATCAAAGTCAAACGCTCATTCACTGGTACGATACGAATACTAGATTTTAAATCCTTAAACTTTTCTTCTGTTTTTCTGTAGATATTAAAAAATATCGATTTGGCATCTTCATAATTCAATGCTTTCTGCGATATTGTGACATACCTTTTTGTAATCAGTGTATTTTTCTTTTTCCCAATGGCATCATCAATCAAGGCATTAAACTCATGAGCAAGATGTCTTTCCTGTTCACTAACCATACTTTCTTCATCATAGATAAACTGTTGTTTATACTTTTCTGTGTTCACTGGTGTACTGGCATTTGTGACTTGAATATGTGCTTTATCTGTAAATGAGTTTAGATAATCCACCCATTTTAAGAAGATTTCACCTGCATCTTCTAAATCTGCTTTTGCGAAAGAAATATCTGTATATTCAAAACAGATAGAATATATATCATCACTGATTCGCATGATATTTTCTTTGTAATCCTTAAACAACATAGTAAACACTTGTTGATTGGTCTTTGGCACAAAAACTGTTGGTCGTTTATTCCACAAAGACATAAAAGGATTCGTGTTGGATGATTTTTCGGTTGGCTTATTCACTGATTTCTGTTGCTTTTGTTTCTTATGCTTTTTCGATTTCTCTTTCTTTTCCTTCTTTTTGAACATCTTCTTCGACTCCTTTCTCTATTGTTTCTAAATAGCCTTTTGCTTTTTCACCTAGACGGACAATATTTTCAATATCTTCTTTCGTAAGTGCATTTTCACTATTTTCCATAGTACGCTCTTCAATCAAGGCTTTCTTGTTGGCATCTAAATCCCCATACCACTTCATTGCCTTTGCTTTTTCTTTGGCTTTCTTTCGCTCTATCTTCAATTCCAATTCCTTTTGTTTTTCCAATCGAGCCTTTTCTTTCTTTTGTTCTTTTTCCATCTTCATTAAAACTTTTTTATCTTTCTTCGCCTGTTTTCGTTCAGCTCTTGTCGGTTTTTTCGGCTTTTCGATAGTTTGAACAGATTCCTCTTTTTGTTTCTTACCTTTATTTTTCTTTGCTTCTTTTTCAGCTAATAACTCTTTTTCAGTCTTATACTCTAATGGCTTTCCGAAATCCAAATAGTGTCTTTTTAAGAAAGGTAGTAATCTATCGGCTGTCATTCCCTGCAATGTCAAAAAGCCACAAAGCATCAAAGGTAAACCCATGATAATGACAATCCAACTTGAAATCTCATCTCCCAATATAGGTGTTAAATATAAATAAGTAGGCACTGTAATAATTCCAGTTAAAACAAGAAACAACCATTGTCGAAAAGTAAATCCATAGTATTTTTCTGCCACTCCTGAAAGTTCTTTATGTGTTCTGATTCTAATATCATCCATACTATGCACCACTCCATTTCTCTGCTAATTGTGAAGAAGTTGTTAAAGCTGTTGTCAAGATACCATTCATAAGCAAAATACCAATCATACAACCAAGACATTCTCCCCAATTATTTCCCTGTACCATTAAACCAGATTGCATATCAGAAAGTCCTAATGCATAAATGTGTACACAAAGAATCATTACCAATCCCTCAAATGCTAAAGCTACAGCATTCATAATAAATCGTTTTCCTGTACCACTACCGTCTTCCCATGTTCCGATTGCAAGGGGAATTGGGGCGAATGCAAATGCTAAGACAATTTTTACGACTCTGCTGAATATTTGTGCAATACACATCACAAATGTACCAATCAAAGGTAAATAAATGACGATAAAAACCATAAACATTATGGCAGGGGTAAAGTTAATAATAAGTTCAAGCCCCTCTGCATTATTTATCATATCGCCTATCGTAGCACCAATACTTGTCCCTGCACTTGTCTGATAATTTACTGTTCTAAGAAGAATATTCATAAATTGTTGTCCGATTTTCATAATCATATTTAAAAATTCATATGAATAAGTAATTAACATCTTAAATATCAAAAATCGTGCAACACTCATAACGATTCGCTCCCAAGAAATACGATCAATTTCCATTGCCTTTTTTATTAAATCAATCATTACAAATACGGTAAGTAACTGTAATCCAACGGATACAAACGCACCATTCAAGGTTTCTGCAATCGTACCAAATTCAGAAGAAGAAATTTTTGTCCAATCGCAAAGTCCTTTGGCTGTCAATCCTAAATTTCCTATATCAATATCAAAACCAAATATACTAAAAGCTATATCCATCAGTGCTTCTGCAATTTCTCCAAACATTGACTTCACTCCTTTCCTAAAAAGACAGGGCGAATATTTTTACTCGCCCATACATCTTATAAACCAAAAATATCAGGTGCTTGTGCAATGGCAATTAGCATAAATCCTGCCATCAAAGTCATTAACCCACGACTCTTTCCTTCAGCATCATCTCTTTGCCATCCTAATGCAAATAACACACCACCAACAAGTCCTACAACTCCACCAATCTTCATCAACCAGTCACACACGAAATCAATAAATTGGTCGATAGAATCCGTATTGGAATTGACTGCGAGTACATTTGTCATATTCAATACCATCATCATGGCTGTCGTATTTACGATAAGCCCTGCTTTTGCGACTTTTTCTCTTGTCTTTTTAGACATATTGTTTTTCATTGCTGTTAGTTTTTCCATTTCCATAATCCTCCTTCTTAACAACAAAAAAACAGGCACCTTGCCTGCATATAAAAAATGCTCCCCTTATTTCTATCCCTTCATTTTTAAGGGCATCACCCCTTTCAATAAAATATATAGTGTAGCTAAGATATGCTATTTTATATCGCTCCAAACAGCTTTCAGTTTTCCTTTTCCATATTTTGCTTCAAGCTGTGCTTCCGTTACTACTTTCATTTCAAATGGCTCTTGTACAGTGCAAGGAACTCCAATCGCTTTCATCAATTCTTGTTGTTGCTTTGTCTTTGACTTTCTTGGTTTCTTCATTTCCTGTAGATGATCGTACAGTTTCGCATGGTTTTCTTTCCATTCTTTTGTTTTCTTAAATTCAGGGTCTTTCGTACCATCCTGTTCTGTCCATGCTTCCCACATTTCTTTATAATCATCATGGCTCTTTAAGTCATATAATTCAGAATAGAAAGGTTTTGTTCCTGCCATTAACAAGATTCCATGTCCTGCTTCTAGTTCAGCTAATTCATCCATGGTTGCTAGTTCTCTACCATATACATCCCAGTTTTGAGAAGATGAACCTTGTCTTGAATAGGTTCGTCCTGAAGACTTTTTATACAATGTCTGCTTTCCTAACATGGTACTCATATATTCCAAAGTTTCTTTTGAACGAGAACCTAAGAAAAAGATGTAGTCACAACAGTCTAACGCTGTTTCCCATTCATCTTTATAGATTTTCTTTAACTGTGATAAAGACTGAAGAATAATGGTAATTCCACAATCCAAGCCACGACAATATGCCCAAAATTCCAAGAAACGATTGATAGCCCCTTGTTGTCTAAACTCATCCATGTAGATATTACATGGAGTTGCCAATCGTCCACCATTTGCTTGTGCATTTTGGTCGATTATTGTGAATATCTGTGAATACATGATATTCATCAAGAAGTTGAATGCATTGCTGTTAGGGTCAGAAATAATGAAATAGGCAACTCGTCCATGTTCTCCTTCATCAGCGTTTAATGGCATACCAATTCTATCTAATTCCATAGTGTCGTTATATGTCATTTCATCTACTTCACGCAAGTTGAAAGGAGCAAGTCGGGCTGATGCCGTCATAATAATAGTGGACATCATCTTTGGAGATTTTGCCGATACAACAAAATGTTTCCACTGTTTGATACCAATGTTATTAGGATCACGACTTTCCCATTCATCAAATAAGTTTCTAAGTTCTGAATTTCCTTCTTTGTCAGGTTCTCCCTTACGAATCAGTTCCATGATTTTTCTGAAATTTCGTTCTTCGATTGGATAATTGAAAATCACATAGTAAAACAATGCCTGTAAGAACACCATTTCTGCCTTTTCCCAAAAGGGGTCACCAGTATTGGATTCAATCGTTTCTGATTTTGTATTTTCCATAATCGTATTTATTAGATTCATGACATCATCTTCAGCAATATTTCGTCCTTCATCCATCAATTCTTGTACAATATCTTGACGGCTTTCATCACTATCTAGGTCTAACAAAAACGCTTCTTTTGGTAACTTACGAATATATTTCAATGGATTATAATGGTCGCTTCGCCATTTATCCTTGATATTTAAAACTCGAATATCATATCCTTTTTTCTTTAAGCTCATTCCTGTAGCCTTCAAAATTTCTTCTTTAGGGTCAGTAACGATAATTGTTTCAGCCATTGAATTTAAAATATTAGGAATTAACCAATATCTTGATTTCCCAGTTCCAGGTCTTCCTATCAAAGTGCAGTTTCGATTTCGTTTAGTCACTTTCATATTTTTAGAAAAGATTTCTGTCTTTGTGAATATCCAATTTTGATACATATCCTTTTCACGCATATCTTTCGTAAAATTAGGGTCATTCCATTTCGCACTACCAAACGCTTCTTCCTGCATATTCTTTTTATAAGAAGAATGTAGAGTTTCATAAATCATCCACGAAAATAACGCTAAAAATGAACCTATCATCAGTGTAAATTGATTAAAGATAAGAGGCTCAAATGAAAAAAATTGATCGCTTGCTTGGTTTAATACCTCAAACGACCACTCTCCATCATTCAATTCCACCAGTGTTCCTAATCGTAAGCCAAAATAAAACACAATCAGTAGTACAAGGACTACAATGACTGTGTTGCTTTTATATTCTCGTTTTACTTTCATATCTACTCATCCTCTTTATTTAACTCTAGGTCAAATTCATTCAATGAGCTTAAATCTTCTTGGTTTGCCATATCTTTTTCTGCCCACGAAATACTGTTTTCTTTATTTTCCATTTGTACGGAATCCTTGTTTAAATCTATGGACTGTTCTTGTTGCTTTAAGTCTTCGTGGGCTTGTTGGTTTTTTAATTTCATTTCCCTATCAATCATCTTTGTTTGATGTTCGGATACATGAATTTCGTAATTTCCATCTTCCTGCTTACGAGCAATATAATCATATCCCTCATATTTTTCTCGAAAATTTTTCATTTCTTCTTTTGGTACGATAGCGTGAATTGGTGCATCTCCATTTTTGAGATTTTGTAGCGTTTCGCCACCATTTGCCCCATATTCAATAATCTTATGCCCGTCTGTTCCCATGATTTCTTCCATACGCTCACGAGAACTTTTATGATAGACAACCATGACATGATCTTCATCTTGAAGTGTTGCACCAAAAACTTCTTGAGAACACATATCTTCATAATGCTCTACAAACTCTTCTTTTGTAATGATATGACGGCAGGTATCTGCATGAGGAAATTCAGCAATCATTCGATTTCCATATTCAATGCCCTCTTCCATTGATTCTACCGTTAATTCCATATCTTCCATCTTTAATTCAGGCACTAGGTTTTCGTCCATTTCTTTTTCAAATACACTGTTATCAAAATCCTTTGTCAATCGCATTTCTCGTATATCTGCCAACATTTCATTTAATGCATTCGAGTGTCTTTGATTGACGATAAAGATATATTTATTTTCAGCTGGCATCCTATTTTCCTGATTTACTAAGTTCTGATATTTATCAGCCTGCGATTCACAAAACTTGCCTAATAAAGAAAAACGCTCATATTTAACGGCTCTGTCTTTCCATTGTGCTAATTTAATATCATTCTTTGCCATTTTCTCTTGGTTATGAATAGAAATACCCCTTCGTATTTCTCGTCCTGATGGTTCTACTTCACGATAAGTTGCAAGTATTTCGGCTTCCCTTAATTTAGCAATCATGACCTTTGCTTCTTCTTTGGTAAGTTCAGGAGTATGGATCAGTGTTTTATTCGGTCCGTCCTTCTTGATAGCATTTAACGGATTCGCAAACATCTTGATGCCGTAAAGGGTAAGCATCTTTGTTAGTTTTGCCAACCCTTTAGTTGCTTTTGCTGAATACTTTACGGCTGTTCTTTCTATCGTTTCCCCTGAACGCTGAATATCCATTTTAGTATCATTCATACGATTTCACTTCCTTTTCTAATTCCTCTGTCGCTTCCATATTATCTATATCAATCGAACCTTTGGTAGATTCGTTATAAAGGTAGTCTATGTCTTTGGCACATACAAGTCCATTGAATTCCCCTGATTTTTTATAGGCAGAATATTCATGATATGGTGTAGATACCAAAGCAATCTGATTATCATTGATGCGTTCCAATTCCTTTTTATTGACTCGCACATATCCATAGGTACGGTCTTTAAAGATGGGTATCTGTACAAATCCATTCGATTGTTCCACCAACTTATTCTCATCTACGACAGCCCATACTTTCTTTCCTTCTGAAGATAAAAACATATCCAGTTCATTAAAAGAAATATTCCCTTTTAACTCCATTCCATCACTAACATCTTTTCCTACGGATATAGTAGAAATGGTTTTAAATTTGTCGATTCCCATCACTTCGGGTGTCACTTCAATATAACTTCTCCCTTCTACATAACGCACACTTGTTTTAGGAATAAACAAGGTATATCCCTGCATAGCACTTCGCACCATCAATGTACCCTTCTCATTGTTTAGAATCAAATGAACTGGAATACGATATTTTTGAAATTTCTGTACCATTTCCGTAGAACGAGAAGGTATATCCAATTTCTTTTTCATGATTGGATTTCCTTGCTGTTTCCTTTTTACAGGTGTTGATTGTAAGTTTTTATTCATTGCTAAATTTATGTCAATGGATTCTTTCTTCTTTGTCTTATCTTCCCAACGCTTCATCAAATCATTACAATTCCATGTTTCCTGCTGTTGCCCATCCGAACGATAAATCGCAAAGGTATCTTTCGTAGATACTGTTGCCACTAAAATTTCTCGATTTGCCGACCATTGTGTATCTTTTTTAGGGATATACATATATTTCTTCGCCATTGTATTAGGAATTCTAACAAAATAAGAATCGTCTGTTTCTCTTGTTATTAAGTTATGGTGGACAGTGAAAGTTCTCTCTTTAGATACTGTTTTCTCTTTTTGAATACTTTGTTCAACTTCTTGTTTTCCATTGCTTTTTTGTGGGGTTGCAATATTGTTCTTTGTCAATTTCAAACTTCCACCACTATTGTTGTAAAGGAGAATGGATTTAAAATCTTTTCCATCTACTGTCTTATATTTAGGGTCAATCGCAAACAACATAGATTTATCAAAAATAGAACTATAGGAGAAAACCGACATTCCTTCTTTTTTTCCAATCCACTTCATCTCTAAGGCTTCTAATAAGAATTTTGCATTATCAGAACCTTCTATATCAATGATACCTGCTAACTCCTGATATTTATTAACGATATACAATTCATCAATATGTTCCAATTCTAATTTTTCATTATCGGAAAATGTCTTTTCAAACTGCTTAACCACCAATCGCTTCTGTTCCATGTTCAGCTTCATTTGTGCCTTCTGTCCAATCGTATTCTTTACGAATGTTTTATTAAAAACATTTTCATGCTTGAATTTATGTATCGTTTCATAGCGTAGCCATTGTTCATCATTTGTCATGGTATCCTGCACTAAAGCAGAAATCAACACCCTGTCTAGTTCAGGAGATAGGTATCGTGTAGGGTCTTCATGAAAACGATTCAAGATGTTTTGACGGATTCGATCATAATTCTTCTGATAGAATTCCACCATTGTTTTATCCCCAGTTCGATTTACATAGGTATTGACATTATTGATAATGTATCGTTCCATCAGATTGACCTGAAACTGAAAGATTGGATTTGTCTTTTCTTCCAATGACATGGCATGGATAATATCATCCACTTCTTCTTTGGAATAGGTAGAATGTTTTACTACATAATCTTTGAAGTTCATTTCATCATAAGAAGTTTTAATCAGCTCCTCTTTTTTTGCTTCCTCATAGGCTTCTTTAATTGTTTCGGAATTGAATTCCTTATTCTCAAAATATTTGTTTTCCATAAGGAATTGAAAACCTGATACTCGTGCTTTTTCTAAATCATGTTCTACTGCTCCTGCATTGGCAAAATCCCATAAGTCCTTACTATCTTTCTCTTCTGTCAGCTGTAGATTTTCTTTTACTTTATTTAGATCTATCACACTCACACGGAATCGCTTGTTCATGAGTTCAGGTATCTCTTTTACCATAGCTTGTCTGCCTGCATTATCATTATCACGCATCAGCACGATTTCACAATCTAGCCTGCGTAACATGGCAATCTGCTCTTTGGTAAAAGAAGTTCCCATGGTAGCAACGATATTACGAATATTCATCTTATTACCACCTGCGACATCCATAAATCCTTCTACTACATAGATCTTATCATTGTAGGCATAATTTTTTGCGACATTAAAATTATATAAGTGATTGGATTTCATGAATATATCTGTATTTCTTCCATGTAGATATTTAGGTTCTTCTCCATGAATCGCTCGCCCACTAAAGGTAACGGTATTTCCTCGCTCATCCATCACAGGAATTAAGATACGATTCCCAAAGACTGGATGATAGTTTCCTTGTTCATCTTCTCGAATAAACCCTGTTTTCAACAAATATTCTAATGGAAATGACTTTTTATCAATCCATTGTTGTATCTGCTCATAAGAAATATAGCCAAATTGTAATTCCTGAATTAAGTCTTTTGTAAATCCACGATTTAGAAGATATTGTTTTGCTTTCGTATTCCCTAAACTTGTCAAATTGTAATTGGCAATCTCTTTGATTTTATTCAGCGTATTTAACAAGACTCGTTCATGCTCTGAATAGATACGAGAATTATGAGAATATTGTGCATTTAATGAATTTTGGTTGTTTTGTTCTTTTGGAATATTCAAATGACAAATATCAATTACTTTATTCATGGCATCCCGTACTGTAAAGTTACGATTTCCTAATACTTTGTTTTCATACTTCTGAACAAAAGAAATTGCATTTCCACTTTCATTACACACAAAACATTTCCAAATCTTGTCGTCACGGATACTCAAGGATGGGTCGTGATCGTCATGAAAAGGACAAACTGTTTTAAAATCTTTCCCTTTCTTAACAATCTTTAAACCATATTCTTCCATGACTTCACGAACGCTTGCTTGATTGATAATCATCTGATATTTTTGTTGAAACATAGAGTTTTGTTGTTCTGCCATTTTTCCACCTACTTTCTTTTAAAAAAATAGGAAGTCACTTCCTATTTCTCTATATCTTCCATTTCTTCTTCAAGTTCTATATCTGTTTCTTGTTTTTTTTCCATCAATGTACAATTATCCAATACATAATCCAATTCATCCAACATTCCTTGAATTTCTTTTGCATCTTCTACAAGTTCACTAGGCGAAGGTACATTCATGCGATTGTCATCAACAGTTCTTGCTTCTAACCACATGGCAATATGTTCCTCTTGATCAAAATTCATTGCATACTCACAAATTTGTTCGACTGCTTTTTCTAATGACTTATCATGTTGAATACAAAAAACAAAATCTTCTCCTGCTGGCGAATATTGTTCAATTTCCCATGAAGTTCCACCATCATAGATTTTCCAATCATGAGCTTCGAGTAAATCTCTTAAATCGTCCAAAGATTTCAATGTTGTCATTTTCGCTTCATAACGGAGAATATCTTTATACGATAACCATTCAGGTTTAATTGGTACTTGATTATAGTATCGTTTCATTGCGTGAATGTGGTCTTGAACTGTGTCAGCCCATAAATTCCTCTCGCTTCGTTGTCCATAGCCTAAGTAATACTCACAATCTTGTTGTAATCGACCTAACATCATATATTCATGTTGATACGAACCATCAATCATCATCTGCATTTCATTCGATAAACACATTCCATATTCATCTATTTCATTGAACGACATTTCAGGAACCATATCATACAATTCTAATAATAAATCATCATCATAAACGATTTCGTCATTTTCTACTTTCTTATAATGTCTATCAATGACAATTCCTATCAATTACTGTACCTTGTCATTTCCATACACTTCAGGCTTTTTCTCCTGCAAGTCTTTAAAAAATCTTTCCTTATCAAATCTCATTTTATTTACCTCTTTTTTCTTTATTTTCAAGATTTCATTCATTTCATGATGGATGATTTCACTGTTTACCATCTATCCTCTGCAATATCCATTTCATATTCTTCAACATCTTCTTTTACTTCATCTAGTTGTGTTTCTGAACCATAAGATTTACTTTTTGATAAGTCCTGTTCAACTTGACTTTTTGTAAGACATTGTTTATCATATGAAGTAGATAGAGCATTTATAAGGTTTATGGGCAATTGGAGCTCGGCAGACTTTATAAATGCTCTACTTTTTTCATTTACATAAAATTTCTTGTTCGCATCATATGTTCTTTGAATTAGGCTTTCTAATTTCTCTTTATCATAAATTGAAGTAATTTGATTAACCACATACTCCCCATACTTTTTATCTGTTCTACAGATAGCTATGTAAGGTAATTCAAATGTATCACTCTTTCTGTTTAGTACGAATACTATACTAGTTTCTTGTGTTAAACTTTCAAAAGCCAAACAACTTTCTCTAATATAGTCATCAATATGACTAACAAAAGAAAGATCAAGCGAGTGCTTCCTTTCACACTTTATTACAGTTTTTACATCAATACATAATGGTTTATCTAAATCAATATCCATAACTAATTTTAATCCTTCTGAATTGGTAGATATTACAAATGGATAATTATAGTCATATTCTCCAAACATGAAATCAATAAGTTGTCGTTCAAAACTATCTATAGTACCATCATCATGGACTATGTTTTTATTGATTTTTCTCAATGTATCTATCTTTGTCATTCATCCACACCTTCTTCCAAATAAAAAATAGGAAGTGACTTCCTATTTTTCAAATTCATCTAGTTCTAAATCTTTTTCTTCATCAATGCTTTGTGTTTTCTCTTGTTGTTCAGCATCTAAACCATCTAATTTAGTCATTACATCTTTTTTTGAATATGCTCCAAAGTATTCTCCATCTTTACCCCAAATTTCAAAACTCTCGGATAATCTTAATTCTTTATCAGGATACCCATAAATCGTTCCTGTTACAAGTCCATAGTCAAAGTCTTTGAGAAATTCTCCATTTTCATACTCTTCATAAAGATGAACATACAATCCATTTTGTTTCATATACGCATAAAGTTCATACTCATATTTTTCAGTACCAAGTGGTGCTTTATGTTCTTTATTGAATTTTTCAATTTTATCATAAACTTCTTGCATATCCTTTAAAGATTGTTGATACACTTGCTTCTTACTTTGTGATTCTTGTTTTTCTTTCAATTGTTGTTTTTGTTGCAATGCATCTTTGAACACTTGAAATTGCTTTTCATTTTTTAAATCTTCAATAACTTGTTCATATGTTGCAAGTGTCCACACTGTATTTCCATCTGTTGTTTCTCGTATAACCATGATGTATCCATTTTCAACTTGTAAAATTTCTTCTTCAATACATTGACGAACTAAAGAACGAATTTCCTGTTCTTTCTCTAAATCATTTAAGTTCCAATCTAAATGTTTTTCTTGGATATATTTATCCCAACCAATCCATCTTTCATTTTCCCTTGTTAATAATCCTTGTTTGGTTAATTCAAATGTTTTTGAACCAATTCTTTTCTCATCCATATCCTCTATAAACATGACAGAGTTATATCCCATCAAGTTGTTTATAGAAAGATGCCCGATATGTGTTTCTACATTATCTAGTACATCACAATCAATGACATCATACTTATGATTATTGCCAATATTATGAAGACTTGTATAATCTTTAGATATTTCAAAACGATAAGGCTTTAGATATTCATTTAGCAACTGTCTTGTTTTGTCTTGAGAAATATATAGGCTTCCTAATGAAGTTACATCTTCTAAAATCAATATTCGTGCATCAATCATGTGTTTTAATTTTACACTTTCCATTAAATTACAAAATTCAACAATTCGTTTATTACTGGATGTCAATCTTTTCTCCATTTTAACCACCTACATTTCAATTTCATCTAAATCTTCTTCGATTTCATTCATTTCTGTAGATATTTCTTCCTTCCGAATACCAAACAATTCAATATCTACTCGATCTTCTAAATTTTTAAACACATCAAAATGCTTATCAATAATTTGACAAGCCTCTAGTTCACTATCTGTTAAATTATCTCGTATCCAAATCGTGCTACATTGTCCATTACAATCAAATTCAATCAAATTATAATTACCCTTATACGAATCTAAAAATTCTTTTACGATTTCTTTTTCTTCTTCACTAAGTTCATCCATATCCGTATATGATAAATCTTCTTTTAGCTGTTCTAAATCTTTATTGAGTAATGCATTACACTCCAAACAGCAGTCACC
This sequence comes from uncultured Erysipelotrichaceae bacterium, assembly GCA_900544435.1. Taxonomy (GTDB): domain Bacteria; phylum Bacillota_I; class Bacilli_A; order Erysipelotrichales; family Coprobacillaceae; genus Faecalibacillus. Next base: position 22,011 of record UQVG01000002.1, read on the forward strand.
AAAAATTCGATTTCCTGTCAATTCCATTTTGAATTGCTTTAAATCTTTTATCACATCATATACAATGTCTGAATCAAAGATTTTTAACTGTGTCGGACAATAATCATCCAACAATAATCCTATAAAATGTCTTAAATCTTGTGCATAAGTAAAATCATATGTATCCTTCATGTTTTTCTATCTCCTATTTTTCAAGTTCATCTAAGTCCTCTTCTATTTCACTTTCTTTATCAAAATTGATTGTTTCATGTTTTAATGCTTCTCTTGTGAAATATTCTTCTTCAGGACTCTTGTGATAAATAAGTGTTTCTTCTGAATCGTTTAAAACGATTTCTACAGCTTCTTTTTCATCAATATATTCCATTGTCTTAAATGCATCTTTTACATCCTGTACAGGATAATAATCACTCAATCCTTGCTCTCTACATATTTCTGTTGCCCATACTTTTAAAACAACATCTGCATTTTTATATTTCTTATTCACGAATTCCAAATTGAAATGAAATTGCATGATTTTTTCCTGCATTTGAGATTCCCTTTTTTCATTTTCATAAACGACATTCAAACATTTTTCAGAATATCTATCTACATCAAAATTTACCAAATCTTCTAAACTAATATATTTCTTGCCATCTACTCCAAGGATATTTACATTACCTTGTTGAAAGTCTTTTAGATATTCCATTTTTAAGAAATCATTTAATTCCATACCTGCTGTGAAAATGTACTTATTCCCTATCTTATTGATTTCATTACCATCTATCCATTCATCAAATAAGGTGTCAGGATACTGCCAATCAACAGCATCAAATAAATGACTGGAAATTTCTTCCTGATAATTAGTAAGTACCAAGAAGTCCTTATGGCTATATCCATTGTCTTTTTCTGCTTCTTTTACGCTATCTGCCAATTCTTCAAGAGTGAATTCATTTTTATTATAGTGGTTAATCGCCTCTTGGATTTGTTTCTTATATTCCTCATATCCATATTCAGAAATATAACTGGTTTCATAGACATCACGATTATAGGCTTTAAAATTCTTATACCCATACCCTTGTTCCAAGTGTCCATCAAGAATGAAATCTATCTCTACTTTTTGTTCATCATTTCGTAATCGAATCTTTTCTCCTGCATCAGCTTCCTCACGATTTACTTCCATAGGAAATATTTCTTGTAATTGCTGTAATACTGTTTTTTCTAACATTTCTCCACCTACTTTCTTTTTTCCTTACTATGTAAAAAAAGAAATGCGACCAAGTAATCACATTTCTATATCTTGTGTAAGTAAAAATTCATAAATATCAAATGGTTGTTCATCTTCCCATGATACAAGTGATTTATAACGCTTTTTCTTATCTTCCACGAATGCTGAAACACTGTATCCATCAATTTCATTATTATTCCAAACTTTATCGCCTTTTTCCAAAGGATATAATCCATGATCTGCAAAGAAAATTCTTCCATCTTTGTTACAAATCAACCAATCATATCCAACCCTATTCATGTTATATAATTCTTGAATTGCTCCTTTTGATAACTTGTTTCCTTTATAAATACATTTTTCATGTTTCTTTGAATATTCATCAAAATAGGATTCATTTGTATAATCATGCTCATGGAATGAATTTAACAAAAATGTCCAAAATAAATTTTTAACCTCGGATGGAAACATATCCATAGTTATCAGTTCACTTTCTTTTTCAAAATGAGAGTATCTCCAAATTTTATTTTGTAAATCCAGTAAACATTCTTTTTCATCTTTTATATCTGCTTTTAAGTTTAGATTCTGTGCTTCTATTTCCGAGTATCTTTCCATTTGTTTTGATAAGACTCCCATTAACTGATTAAAATCCTCTTTCTTAAATTTCATCCAAACTCTATCTTTTCTCATATTCCTCTACTTTCTAAGATATGTTTTATATTTCCATATCCATTTCGTCTAAATCTTCTTCAATTTCTTCATATTCTACATCCATTTTCTGTTTCACTATTGGATGCTCTTTTAAATATATTTCACGCTCTTTTTCGTGTTTTTCATACATTTGTTCTAGCATTTCTAAATCAGGCAATGTCGCCATATATTCAGGATTGTTGTATCCTAACTCATTGACAAGATAATCACATCTTTCCATAAGTTCTTGGATATATGTATAAAAGATAGGTGCTTTTCTTTTATCTTTTAGATCACGATTGATATACCATGACACATTCTCAATCTTATCTTTTTGATATAAGATTCTACCTTGTAAATCCATCTTATCTTCATAAGGTAGAGTAAGAGTATAGAAATATCCATTCAAACCACTATACCAATGTTCTGAAAATATCATTTGACTACCATCATGTTGTTTCACTGGTTCTGTTAGCAAATATAGATTTTTTCTAACTCTTGGTTTGTTGTCATATTCAACAACAGGATAACTTTCTTTATCAGCTTTCATTCTGTCAAAAGAGTCTTTCCGTTTTTGATATGTATCCACAATCAGTTGTTTTGCTTCTTTCTCTGTTTTAAATTGATAAATGAACCCATTTTTATAAACACGATTGTTTGGTAAAAGCCCTATAAAGTTTTCTCCCTTATAATTCGGCTTTTGTACAGTCCATTCATAATGATAGCCAAGTGTATAACCATCAATGAATTGACTTTCTAAATCTTCCTTAGATATATAATAGACATCTTTGGGCTTTTCTAGTTCTTGTTCATCCAAAAAATCAAACAATCCCATTTGTTCCATTTACTCCACCTTCTTTCAAAAAAAGGAAGTGACTTCCTTTTTTTATTTTTAGTATGTTTAGTACCTGTACAAAATTACAGGTTGTGAATCATCAGTCATATAGGCTTTAGACTCACATTTTCTTATCTTGAATTTTCTAAAAAACTCAAGAAGTTAGGACTTTGGTCTTCCCTTTTATATAGTTTTTTTAAATTTCTATATCATCATGGTCGAAATCATCTTGTTCTATTTCATCAAAGTTTTTATCTGCTTTAATCATGCTATGATAAGTATCCTCTGTAGCAAGTTTCAGTTCTGTTTCTATTGTATTGGAATAGGTATCAATGATTTCTTTGGATGAATATCCGTTATCGAAACTTACAATCGTTTGTTCTTTGCCGTTTTCAGGGTCATAGATACGATACAATCCTTCAACTTTGCCATCTCCAATTTCAACAGAGAAATCAGCATACCCTTTTAACTCTCCAGTTTTATAGACTTCCAGTTGCACAATTTGAACATTATCTATTTTTGCATTCTCAAGTCTTTCTCCTGTTCTCCAATCATATCCTCTTTTTTCTGCTATTCTTCTAGCTGCCTGAACGGATGGATTATCGGAATGCCCTTGTGCTTTATCTAAAGTTCTTTCTATCAGCGTTTTGGGAATAATTTTCCCCTCTTTAACTAATGTATTATATTCTTTAATTGCTTCGCTTCTTTTTTTCGCATACTCCATTCGTTGTTTGTTGGCATCACTATAAAATTTTCTTGCTCCTCGTTGTGTTTTTAGTTGTCGATTAGAACGAAGTTTATCATCTAAAAAATCACTAATTGGAGAAGACAATCCTTTTTCTCCTAAAAACTCTTCCAAACTCTTTTTTATAGCTTCATATCTTACTTCAGGTATTTCTATTTCTCCAAATTGCATCTGTAACAAGACTGGTCTTAATTCCTTTTCTAAATACTCTGTATCAGGTACTAAATCCAAGAAATTACCAATGGTAAATACTTTAACAGTATCCATATCATCCACTAATGCGTAATTGGAATTAAAATCAGCCGATACGACAAAAGCTGAAATGTTTTCAGGTGTATCTTCAATACGACCAATAAACTCATTACTTACCACTCTAAATTCATTGCATTTATATACAGAGAGATAACTCTGATTTTTCATAGAGAAACCACCTTTCTTTGCATAAAAGAAAAGAGCCACCATTTCTGATGACTCCAATAAAAAAAGCACCTACTATTTTTTGTAAGTACATTTTGATTTACTTTATAGTTTTCACACGAATTCTACTATACTCATTTTAGCACTTTCTTTGTGAAATGAAAATGCAAAAATAAGGAAATTCAACTTACTTTCTTATCTTTAGCTCCATCCATATTGATCGAGTTATTTTTGTAAAACAATCTACTTCACTTACTAACTCAATCAAAAAATCCAATAGCATTTCTGCATATGTTTCCAACCCAAATAATCGCAAACTTTTAATAATCCTTGTCAATCGTAAGTGGTTGTGATTTTTTACAACTAACCATACCTTGCTTCTTTCCTCAAAAGAATTATTTTTTTCAATTTTGTTTTCTACTTCATTTAATCTTAATCCATAGAATTCTAACATTCTTTGAAAAGACATTATCATATTATACTGAATAATCTCATCCTGTTTCGCCATTTCTAATTCATACTCTTTTAGAGCAGGAGCGACAAATGGATGATGAAAACTCCTTTTATCTAATGGAAACATCCATTGTATGTAATTATGTGTTTCTTCTAGCCATTGGTTA
>UQVG01000003.1 GCA_900544435.1 uncultured Erysipelotrichaceae bacterium
ATCAAGAAATCGTAGCTATTTCAAATAACCCAATTTCAGGAAGAGAAGTTGGTGCGAAGTTATCAAATTTATCATTACATTATCTAGAAGAAAAACAATATTTAGATCATGATTATGTTATGAACTATAAAACAGTAGGAAATGATGGTAAATTAATGAGAGCGGCAACTTATTTTATTAAAGAAGAAGGCCGTGAAATGCCAGTTGGTATGTTATGTATTAATGTTAATATTTCTGATTTAGAATATTTAACTTCTACAATTAAAAAGATTTTAGGAATTAAAGAAGAAAAAGATATCGAATTTAAAATGGATAACCCAGTTGAAATCTTATCATCACCATTAGATGAAATGATTGATATGTATATTAAAGAATGTTTAGAAAAGATGGGATTCCCAAGTTATTTCTTAGCTGAAAGATTAAATGTTGATGAAAAGATCAAGGTTGTAAAATATTTACAAGAAAAAGGGACATTTAAGGTAAAAGGTGCTATTGTATTAGTGGCTGAAAAATTAGCGGTATCTGAACCAACTGTATATCGTTATTTAAAGAAAAATGTTTAAAGGAGAAAATGAATGAGTGATTTAGTTTATGTAAGTGGACATAGAAATCCAGATACAGATAGTATTTGTTCAGCAATTGCTTATAGTTATTTATTAAATGCAACAAATAAATATAATGCAGTTCCTGTACGTTTAGGAGAAATTAATAGAGAAACTGAATATGTTTTAAAACGTTTTGGAGTAGAACATCCAGTTTTACTTAAAACTGTTAAACAAAAGGTAGAAGATTTAAATTATGATAAAGTAACTGTTTTTTCTAAAGATTTAACTTTGAAAACTGCATGGTTTTTATTAAAACAACAAAATTTAAAATCTGCTCCTATTTTAGATGAACATGGTCAATTATTAGGGCTTTTATCTACATCTAATATTATTGAAGGATATATGGATCAATGGGATAGTGAAGTTTTAAAGAAAGCTAAAACTCCTGTTGAAAATGTTATTGATACATTAGAAGCTAATGTAATTTATTTAAATGAAGCATTAAAAGTTGTTGAAGGTGATATTCACATTGCAGCAATGTCAGGTAGTGAAGCTAAAAAACGTATTCATGAAAATGATGTTGTGATTGTAGGTGGAGATAGAAGTGACGATTTAGAAGAACTTATTTCAGTTAAACCATCTTTAATTGTATTAACTGGTTCTTTAACTGCTGATGAAAATGTTGTAAAAAAATGTGAAGAACAAGGAATTTCAATGATTTCTACACCATTTAATACTTATCAAACATCTCAACAAATTGTTCAAGCAATTCCTGTTGAATATGTCATGATCAAAGGAGATATTAAAACTTTCTCTACAGATGATACTTTAGATTATATGAAAGAAGTTATGTCTGAAACAAGATATCGTGGATATCCAGTTATTGATTTAAATAATCGTTGTGTAGGAAGTATTTCTCGTTTTGCTTTATTAAAAGGATTAAGAAAAAAAGTTATTTTAGTAGACCACAATGAAAGAGGCCAATCTATTCCTGGTATTGAAGAAGCTGATATTTTAGAAATCGTCGATCACCACAGAGTGGCTGATATTCAAACAGTAGGACCATTATTATTTAGAGGAGAACCATTAGGTTCAACAGCTACAATTGTAACTAAAATGTTTGATGAATTAGATGTTGAAATGCCAAGTCATATTGCTGGTTTATTATTAGGTGCGGTTGTTTCTGATACATTATTATTCAAATCACCAACTTGTACACCAGTTGATACTAAGATTGCTAAGAAACTAGCTGAAATTGCAGGTGTTGATATTCAAGAATTTGCAATGGAAATGTTTAAAGCAGGAACTTCTTTAGTTGGTAAAACTGTAGATGAAATCTTTAACCAAGACTTCAAAAAATTCAGTTTTGATAACTTACAAGTAGGGGTTGCTCAAGTAAACTCAATGGATATTGAAGGATTCTTACCATACAAAAAAGATATGTTAGATTATATGAATAAATTTGCTGAAGATAATAATTTAGAATTCACATTATTATTACTTACAGATATTATCAACGCTAATAGTGAAATCTTTGTTGGTGGACCACGTCCTGAATTAGTAGAAAAAGCATTTAATGTTCAATTAACAGAACGTCAAGGAACATTAGCTGGTGTTATTTCTCGTAAAAAACAAGTAGTTCCAGCAATTACTGCTGTTATGAGTGAATAAGATGAGATTAGATAAATTTTTAAAAGTATCAAGAATTATTAAAAGACGTACTTTATCAAAAGAAATTTCTCAAAGTGAACGTGTTAAAGTCAATGGTAAAGTGGCTAAACCTTCAACAAAGTTAAATGTTGGAGATTTGATTGAAATTGAATTTGGAAGAACGATATTAACAGTTAAAGTTAAACTTCTTAAGGAACATGTTTTAAAAGATGAAAGTACAATGCTTTATGATATTGTTGATGAAAAAAGAAAAGAAGTAAATGAATAAGAGAATGTCATGAACATTCTCTTTTTTTCATATGATGTAGAGGAGGGATATTATGGATAATCAAATACATTTTGAACAAACACCTTATCATCACGTGTATTTAAAAGATCGTAAGACATTAGAACTTACAGGTATCAAAAAAATTGAAAGCTTTGATTCTTTAGAATTTTTAATTGAAACATCTTTAGGATATTTAAATATTAAAGGTAGCGATTTAGCACTTGTACGTTTTGATCAAGAGAAAAAAGAGGTCAGTATTAAAGGAAATATTGATGCGATTTCTTACTTATCGAATAAAAGAACAACAAAGAGTAAAGATAGTGTTTTAAATAAATTATTGAAATAATGGATTTAATTACACAAATACAAGGAATAGGGTATTCTTTTGTATACGGGATTATCTTTACCTTTGTATATCATTTTATTTATAGTCATCTCATCAAAATTAAAATCAAATTTATTTATTTTTTTATGCAAGGTTGCTTTGGTATTGTTTTTGCTGCAATCTATTTTATAGGTTTATTAAAAATCAATGAGGGTATTTTAAGAGCGTATTTTTTAGTGAGTGTTTTAGCAGGATATGTTGTTTATCAAAATTTGATGCACGAAAAAATGTATATCGTGATTGTCAAAATAAATCAAAAATTAACACGACTATTTAAACCTGTGCGCTTTGTTTTTTTGAAGTTTAATGTTATAATAAGGTCTATAAAAAAGAGGGTGAAAAGATGACAAAAAAAAGACTAAAAAAAGTGTATAGACCAATGGCTTATATTTTTATTGGATGCTTTTTAATATACATCTTATTATCTCAAGCCATGTCTGTTTTTTCAAGAACAGCAGAAATTGATAAACTCAAAAAAGAAGTCGCAATAGTAAAAAAAGAAAAGAAAGATTTACAAAATGAAGTAAGTCTTTTAAATGATGATGATTATGTGACACGTTATGCAAGAGAAAACTATGTTTTCACAAAAGATGGGGAACAAGTTGTCATCTTACCAGATATAGATCAAGAAAAATAAGCAGAGATTGCTTATTTTTGTTTTAGGAGATTTTTTATGATTCTTAAAGAAGAAATGTATATTCGTTCATTAAAGAGAAAAAGACGTATTGATATTTATGTACCTGATGATTATCAAGTAGCTAAAAAAAGATATCCTGTGTTAATGATCAATGATGGTCAAAATGCTTTTTTTGATGAACAATCTTATATAGGAAAAAGTTGGGGTTTTTTAGAAAGTGTACAGAAACTGAAATTAGATGTGATTTTAGTAGCTATCTACTGTAATTTTGAACCTCTAAAAAGAGAAGATGAATATGGTCCTTGGGTCATGAATCAAGAATTATCAAGAGAATATGATACTCATAGACTCGTAGGAGGAGAAGGAAATGCTTATGTTACTTTTTTGACAACGCAATTAAAACCTTATCTAGATCAAAACTTCCCTACTAAAATAGATGATTATGGTATTGTAGGAAGTTCAATGGGAGCTTTGATTTCATTTTATGCTTTTTTAAAATATCCAACGATTTTTAAAAAATGTGCTATTCTTTCAACAGCTTTTTGGATTTATGAAGAAGAGTTTGTAAAGTTATTGAAAGTTAGTTCAATAAGTCATAATATGTTGTATATGGATGTTGGTGGTCAAGAAGAAGATGAAAGATATATTCCAAGTAATGTTCATTTAAAGGAATGTATTGAAGAAAAAATTGATCATTTTCAGTATCATTTCTTTCCAGAGGGAAGACATAGTGAATATGATTGGTCACAAAGAGTGCCACTTTTTTTAAAGATGTTTTATAAAGGAGAATAAGTATGTATCGTTTAATGTTTTCAGATTTAGATGAAACTTTATTAGTGAATCATCATGTACCAAAAATGAATCAAGAAGCTATTTTAAAAGCAAGAGAACAAGGTTTAAAGTTTGTTCCTTGTACTGGAAGAGCTTTTAATATGATTCCAGATATTTTAAAAGAAATAGGTACATATGATAAAGCTGGAGAATACTCACTTTGTTTTAATGGAGGTCTTATTGTTGAAAATAAAGATAATAAAGTTCTTCATTTTAAAGGATTAGAATTTAAACAAGCAAAGGAAATATTTGAAAATGCAAGAAATTTAGATGTTTGTGTTTTAGTTTTTACTTTAGATTGTTGTTATATTTTTCATGCAGATGAAGATGAAATTCAAAGAAAAATTGCACAAAAAGCAAAATTTAAAGTAATCGAAGATTATGATATTGATTTTCTAAAGGATGAAAAAATAGCAAAGATTTTATATGAAAAAAGAGATATGGATTATTTAAAACAACTCTCTAAAAAATTACCTGAAAGTATTCAAGAAACATGTAGTATTGCATTTTCTAGTGGGCGTTATTTAGAAATGAATACCAAAGGTGTTGATAAAGGTTATGGTATGCGTTGGTTAGTAAATTATCTAGGGTACGATATGGATGAAACGATTGGTATTGGAGATAATTATAATGATGTAGAAATGATTAAAACAGCTAAACTTGGTTGTGCAGTGGCTTGTGCAAGTGATGATATTAAAGAACTTGCTCAATATGTAACACAAAAAGATTATGATGAAGGGGCTGTTAAAGAAGTTATTGAAAAGTTTGTGTTAGGAGAAAATAATGAATAGATTTAAGACAATTGTTGAAATAGAATCACAAAAAGAATATTATCAAAAACTACATCAAGTTATTGAAAAAGAATATGAAACCAAAACGATTTATCCACCTAAAAAACAAATCTTTAGAGCTCTTAATTTATGTGACTTTGATGATGTAAAGGTTGTTATTTTAGGACAAGATCCTTACCATGAACCTCATCAAGCCAATGGACTTGCCTTTTCAGTTACTAAAGATGTGCGTATACCACCAAGTCTTGTGAATATTTATAAAGAAATTCATGATGATTTAGGACTTCCTATTCCTAACCATGGTGATTTAACTTATTGGGCTAAACAAGGTGTTTTGTTACTTAATAATGTTTTGACTGTTGAAAGAGGAAAAGCAAATTCTCATAAGGGATTAGGTTGGGAAACTTTTACATTGAATGTTGTACGTTATTTAAATGAAAGAGAAAAGCCCCTTGTTTTTATTCTTTGGGGAAAGAATGCAATCGAAAAGAAAAAATATATTGATTCTAGACATTTAGTACTTACAAGTGTGCATCCTTCACCACTTTCAGCGTATAGAGGTTTCTTTGGTTCAAGACCATTTTCTAAAACAAATGAGTTTTTAATTAAAAATGGAATGACACCTATTGATTGGAGTATTCCTAATGTTTAAAACAATTGATGAAGCTTTGAATTTTATTGAATCACAAAGAATGAAACGTTCTTTTAAAGAGTTTCAAGAAATTATAAAAAGGTATCATATACCTGTTGATTTAAAAAATGTTATTCATGTAGCAGGAACAAATGGAAAAGGATCAACAGTGACTTTTATTAAAGATTTGCTGGTAAAACAAGGCTATCATGTAGGAACATTTACGTCACCTTATATTATTAAACATAATGAAAGAATTTCGGTAGATGGAAAACCTATTTCTGATGAAGAATTGTTACGATTAGTCAATGATTTATATCCAATAATAGAAAAAGAACATCTTTCGATGTTTGAAATAGATACAATAATCATGCTTTATTATTTTCATGAATTAGATTTAGATTATCATGTGATTGAATGTGGAATTGGTGGTTTGAATGATAAGACAAATGTCATTCAAAGTCAGGTAGCTGTTATTAGTAATATTGGTTATGATCATCAATTTATGTTAGGAGATACTTTGTTAGAAATAGCCAGTCATAAAGTAGGAATTGTTAAAGAAGGGGTTCCTTTATTTACAACTGAACAAAATAAAGAAATATTAGATTATTTTAAAGACTATTGTATAAAACATCAAAGTACTTTTTATCCTTTACAAGTAGAAAAACAATATCAGTATCCTTATCATCTACATTTTCATCAAAAAGAATATGTATTACATTTACCAACATATCAAGTAAGTAATTTAACGCTTGCTTTAAATGTTGTTGATTATCTTTGTGATTTAAATGATGAAAATATTCAAACGGTAATCAATGATTTTAAATGGCCTTGTCGTTTTGAACAATTTGGACATCTTTATTTAGATGGTGCTCATAATATCAGTGGAATAGAAGCGTTGATTCAAACAATCAAAGAAAGAAAATTAGAAGATGTTGGAATTGTTTTTAGTGCTTTGATGGATAAAGATTGTCAAAAGATGTTAGATATGTTGAAAGAATTTGATGTTGTGATTGCTGATTTTGATGATGAAAGAAGTCAAGGGGGACATATTCCCTATCAAAAAGCTATTGAAATAATGAAGACTAAACATCAAAATGTTGTTATAACAGGGTCATTACATTTTGTATCAACAGTGCGAAAATATGTAATAAGTGCGTAAGCACTTATTTTACTTTATATTGATAATCTAAAGGCTCATCAAATTCTGCCCATAATAAATAAACAAGTAATAACATTACTGTTTTACCAGTATCAGTTACGATAATAAAATGATCTCTACCAGCTTGTTGCAATGTTCCTGTATAAATCTTATCATTCCATGTTTTAGAACCAGTATAGCTAAAATAGAATGTTCCTTTTTTACCAACGTTAACACGTAAGATGTTTTCAACATATGTTTGTTCTACGGGTTGAGTAGGGGGAACAGTTTGTTGTCTGATGAGATTTTCATTATCATCTTCTTTTACTAAGTAAGGGTTTAAATCATCAAAATAATCCATAGAGACCTCCTATAAGTCACAATTATCTTTTAATCCTGGGTTATAAAAACAATGTTTTTTATATCTTCCAGATAATCTTCCATAAAATGTTTCTGGACAATCAATATTTGTTCCAGGATTTTTAAACCATAAGGCGTTCGTGGCGGGTTCATTTCGATAGCCATTAATACATCTTAAGGCAATGTCTTTTTCATTTTGACTCACAGGTTCATTAAATAGCGGTTGTCCTACTCCAGCAAATTGATTTGTCTGATAGACAACTTCACTAATAGTTCTGACATTTCTAAAAATGTCACAATTTGCGACAACACGATTGACAACGACATTTCCTACAAGGAGCATGCCTTCTTCGCCCTCTCCTAAAGCTTCAGATTTTATCAATCTCGCCAATAATTCGACTTCTTTTTCGGTATATGAAATTCGAGCCATGTTTTCACCTCAAAATAATTTATGATTATCCTTTAAATTTATGTCAAAAAAGGAGTACAATAATATTACCCTAAGTATTTGATCTATTATTGCTTAAAAACTTAAATAATTCCGTGAATTATAAAGTGAAATATGATAAGATAAAGATGTAGATTAAAGCGCTTACATTTTGTATAGGAGGAGTTAAAAATGGGAAAAGAAATTGTCGCTATGATTTTAGCTGGAGGGCGTGGAACACGTTTAAAAGAACTTACAGCAAAAGTCGCAAAACCGGCAGTTCACTTTGGGGGGAAATATCGTATCATCGACTTTCCACTAAGTAACTGCGCAAATTCAGGTATTGATATCGTAGGTGTACTTACACAATATGAATCAGTTTTACTTGGAACTTATGTTGGAGCTGGAACTAAATGGGGATTAGATGGAGCTAATTCTTTGGCTGCTATTTTACCAGCACGTGAAAGAGACGAAGTAGGAGCCACTTGGTATGCAGGTACTGCAGATGCCATTTATCAAAACTTAGATTTCTTAGATCGTTATGATCCAGAATATGTTTTGATTTTATCAGGAGATCATATTTATAAAATGGAATACGATCAAATGTTAAAAGCTCATAAACAACGTGGTGCAGATGCTACAATTGCAGTATTAAATGTATCACTTAAAGAAGCAAGTCGTTTTGGTATTATGAATGCTCATGAAGATGGAACTATTTATGAATTCGAAGAAAAACCAGAACATCCAAAATCAACTCTTGCATCTATGGGTATTTATATCTTTACTTATAAACAATTACGTAAATATCTAGTGGCTGACGCAAAAGATAAAGATAGTAAACATGACTTTGGTATGAATATCATTCCAGCAATGTTAAATGATAATAAAAAGCTTTATGCTTGGGAATTTGATGGATATTGGAAAGACGTTGGTACTGTAGATAGTTTATGGGAAGCTAACATGGATTTACTTAAAGATAAAGATTTAGATTTATATAATATCAAAAAAGATTGGAAAATCTATACTGAAGACACTTTAGGAAAACCTCAAATTATCGGTGAAAAAGCAGAAGTTAAAAACTCTCTTGTTACTCAAGGATGTATGGTTAACGGAACTGTTGAAGGATCTGTTTTATTCAATAATGTCAATGTTGGAGAAGGCGCAAAAGTTGTTGACTCTGTATTGATGCCTGGTGTTCTTGTAGAAGAAGGGGCAGAAATCTATAAAGCCATTATTGATGAAAATGTAGTTGTTAAAGCTGGAACTGTCATTAATTCAGAAGCTAAAGAAGTTGAATTAGTGAGCGATAATAGTAGATAAGAGGGGGAAGTAAAGATGGCAAAAGTTATTGGTTTAGTAAACTTACATTCAGATATAGAATTTACGGGATTAACAGAAAGAAGACCAGTGGCCTCTGTAAGCTTCCTTGGTCGTTATGGGATTATTGACTTTGTTTTATCAAATATGTCAAATTCTAAAATAGATGCAATTGGGGTTATGATTCAAAAGAAACCACGTTCTTTATTTAAACATTTAGGAAATGGTAATTCTTGGAATTTTAACCAAAAAGCTGGTGGTGTTTCATTACTTTATAATGAAAAATACGCTAATGATCCTAAATACAATCATGATATTAACAATTTAGTTGAAAATATTCATTTCTTAGAAACAAGTAATGCAGATTATGTTGTGATTGCACCTGCGCATATCGTTACTACAATGGATTATAATGATGTGATTACAGCTCATGAAAAATCAGGAGCAACAATCACAATGACTTATCGTAAAGCAAAAGATGCAGATGTTGCTTGGGTTGGTTGTGATGTTTTAGAAATAGATAAAGATGGTTTATTAACTGGTAAAACAATTAATAAAGGTACAAGAAAAAGACAAAATATTTCATTAGAAACTTATGTAATCAATAGAAAAGAATTATTAGAAATCATGAAAAAAGCACATAAGATTTCTGCTTTCTATGATTTAAAAGATATTCTAGGATATTTATGTGATGAAAAACAAATTCATACTTATGAATATAAAGGATATGCTAGATGCTTAGATTCTACAGAAGCATACTTCAAATATTCATTGGAAATGTTAGATATTGATATTTCATCACGTGTATTTAAATCAAATTGGCCAATTTATACAAATACAAACGACACACCTCCAACAAAATATTTAGCAAACGCTAATGTTAAAAAATCATTCGTAGCTAATGGTGCAGTAATTGATGGAACTGTTGAAAATAGTATTCTTGGACGTGAAGTTACAATTGGGAAAGGTGCAGTTATTAAAAACTGTGTTATCTTCTCTGGATCTAAGATTGCTCCTGGAGCAGTATTAGAAAATGTAATTATTGATAAACGTGCAAAAGTAGAAAAGAAATTAGAATTAAAAGGAACAGAAACAAGCCCACTTTATATTAAAGAAGGAGACCGTGTTTAATGAGAGTTATGTATGTTGCCAGTGAAGCGACTCCTTTTATCAAATCGGGTGGTTTAGCTGACGTTATTGGTTCATTACCAAAAGAAACAGCAAAAAAAGATGTTGAAAGTATTGTTGTTATTCCTAAATATAAAGATATGAAATTTGTAGATCAAATTGAATATGTAACAAATTTTGATATCTATATGGGATGGAGAAAACGCTATTGTGGTATATTTAAAGCTGAAGTAGATGGTGTAACTTTCTATTTCATTGATAATGAACAATATTTTGGTAGACCAGGATTATATGGTTATGATGATGATTATGAAAGATTTGCATTCTTTGATTTTGCGGTTCTAGAATTAATTAGTCATTTAAATATTAAACCTGATGTTTTACAATTAAATGATTGGCAAACAGCAATGATTGCAATGCTTTATAAAGAAAGATATTGTTATTATGATTATTATCAAAATATTAAAATTGTATTCACAATTCATAATATTTTGTTCCAAGGAAAAGCTGATCCAAAATTATTGGAAGAATACTTTGCGTTAGATAGTTATTTATATTATAACGGGAACTGTCGTAATGATGGATGTTTAAATATGATGAAAGCAGCAATTTTCTACAGTGATGTTATTACGACAGTGTCTCCGACTTACGCTAAAGAAATTTTAACTGATCAATATGGTGAAGGATTACAATCTATTCTTGAAATGAGAAAACATGATTTATATGGTATTTTAAATGGTGTTGATTATGATGTTATTAATCCAAGTAAAGATCAAACAATCGTTAAAAAATATTCAGCTCGTTCAGTTAAAAATGGTAAGTTGGAAAATAAATTAGCATTACAAAGACAAGTTGGATTACCAGAAGATCCAGAAGTTGCTTTAATCGGTATCGTAACAAGATTAACTGAACAAAAAGGATTAGATTTGATTATTAATCAATTTGAAGCAATGTGTCAAAGACGAGTTCAAATTGTTATCTTAGGTTCAGGAGATCGTATGTATGAAGATGCATTAAAAGGTGCAGCATGGGCTCATCAAGATAAAGTGTCATTCCAATGTAAATATGACTTTGTATTATCAAATCGTATTTATGCAGGGTGTGATATGTTCTTAATGCCATCATTATTTGAACCTTGTGGTTTATCACAAATGATGTCATTGAAATATGGAACAATTCCTATTGTTAGAGAAACAGGTGGTTTAGCTGATAGTGTGCAACCATATAATGAGTTTGAACAAACAGGAACAGGATTTAGTTTCTATAACTATAATGCACATGAAATGATGGATACTATTGATTATGCATTACACACTTTCTATGATTATCCAGATGCATGGGATGCAATGGTGCAACGTGCAATGGCTGAAAAATTAGATTGGGATGCTAGTGCAGAACAATATATTCGTTTATTTGCATCATTACTTTAAAATTGAATAAGTTTATTTTAAGGAATCTTAGATAAATAAGATTCCTTTTTAAATAATCTAAATTGTTGTAAGAATATTTTTAAGAACAATATGGACTTTTACGAAGGTTGTCAAAGTTGTTAAAGTCGTGTAAAATAATAAAAAGAGGTGATGATATGAAGAGCATAATAAAATTAATGGTTGTTATTACTTGCATTGTATCATTGGTTGCTTGTGGAAAAAAAGATGCAACTGTTTCAGCAAATAAAGATGGTGTTTTATATGAAGCTGGTGTTGGTGTTTCTTTTTATTATCCTTCTGATTTTGAATTGAATGAAAGTAGCCAAAATGATGGAACTACACGTTTTACAAAAGAAAATCAAATATTATTTTATAAAGTAGAAGAAAATGAATATGATAATGATACAGATCAGCTTTCAGAACTTTATAAGGGTGAATTAGAAGCTTCTGGAGTTACATCGTTAAGAGTAAAAAGACCTGCTTTAGAAAGTGGACTTAAATGTTATGAGTATAAAGGTAGTTATGTAAAAACAGGATTAAAATTTATTCATTTAGTTTATTTTGATGATAGAAATACGTATGTTTATGGTTATGAGGCCAATCGTAAAGATTTTAAGAAAAATTCAAAGAAAATGATTGTTTATTTAGAATCATTTACAAAGTCTTCTGGATTGTAAAATAATTATTTTGTGATAGAATAAAGTCAATAAAAAAATTATAAATAAGAGAAGTATGTTGTTGATATTTTATAGAGAGGACATGATGGTGGAAATTGTCTAAATGATTCAATAGAAATGCACTTATTTGAGTCTTTTGAAAAGAAAGAACGTTGATTGCGTTAAGATCATGATAAGCATCGTCTATCTGGTGGAAGAGCACGCAAGTGTCTAGATAGTGAATGCTTTTTTTATTGGAGGAGGAACGTTATGAAATTATTTAATACACTTACAAATAAAAAAGAAGAATTTAAACCTTTAAAAGAAGGTGAAGTAAGTATTTATGTATGTGGTCCTACTGTTTATAACTATGTGCATATTGGAAATACAAGACCAATGATTGTTTTTGATGTTTTAAGAAGAACTTTTGAATATTTAGGAAATAAAGTAACTTTTGTTTCAAACTTCACAGATGTAGATGATAAAATCATTAAAGCTGCTAAACAAGAAGGAATTACAGAAAAGGAACTTACTGATAAATATATTAAAGCATATGAAGATGTAAGAAGAGGATTAAATTTAGAGTTTCCTACTTATGCACCTAGAGTTACTGAAACAATGGATCAAATCATTGCATTTATTCAAAAATTAGTAGATAAGGGTTATGCATACGTTGTTGATGGAGATGTTTATTTTAGAGTTTCTAAAGTTAAAGAGTATGGTGAATTATCTGGAATTAAGATTGAAGATCTTGTTGCTGGAGCAAGTGAACGTGTAGAGGATAAAGGCGTTAAGGAAGAAACAACTGATTTTGCTTTATGGAAGAAAACAGATGAAGGTATTCAATTTGATAGTCCATGGTCAAAAGGAAGACCAGGATGGCATACAGAATGTGTTGTTATGATCAATGATATTTTTGAAAATGGACGTATTGATATTCATGGTGGAGGTCAAGATTTAAAATTCCCACATCATGAAAATGAAATTGCTCAATCAAGAGCTTTAAATGGACATCCTATTGCAGATACATGGATGCATAATCAAATGATTAATATTAATAATGAAAAGATGTCTAAATCTTTGGGTAATGTTGTTTGGGCTAAAGATTTGATTGTAGAACTTGGATGTAATGTTTATAAATGGTTTATGTTATCAAGTCATTATAGAAATCCTTTAAATATGACAAATGAAATTATTGAAGGTGTAAAAAAAGAAGTTGCGAAAGTAGAAAATGTTTTAAAACAAACTTCTCTTTATGTACAAGTTAATCATCTTCATGGAGATGAATTCAATAAAGATACTGTTGATCATATGGTAGAAGCTTTGGCTGATGATTTAAATACTTCTTTAGCTTTAACTGAAATATTAAATCAAGTCAAAGTATTAAATCAAGCAATGCGTGTTAAAGAAAAAGATAATGCTTTAATTTTAAAAGAATATAATACTTTACTTAAGATGACAGATGTCATTGGATTTGTTTTTAAACCAAAACAATTAGATGAAGATGAATTAGAATTATATTCAAAATGGTTAGATGCTAAAGCAGTTAAAGATTTTGAACAAGCAGATAAATATCGTGCTGAATTAATTCAAAAGGGGATTATTTAATGAATCCAGACTTTATTAATCCTTTAGTTCTTGCATATTTAGGAGATAGTGTTTTAGAACTTTTGGTAAGAGATTATTTAGTAAAAGAAAGTGAATTAAAAAAAGTAAATGAGTTGTGTCAAGAAGCAACTCATTTTGTAAGTAGTTTATCTCATGAAAAATTTATTTTACATTTATTAGAAATAAATTTTTTAACTGAAGAAGAAGTAGGTATTTTTAAAAGAGGAAGAAATACAAAAACTTCTAAAAGAGATACAAAGGAACATCGTTATTCAACTGGTTTTGAATGTTTAATTGGACATTTGTATTTAAATGAATGTAAAGATAGGATCAATGAAATATTTGATGAGTTTAAAAGATATGTAGATGAGACAAATTTGAAACAAATTTGAGACAAAAAGTGGAGAAAAATATGAAACAATATATATATGGAAAAAACCCTATCATGGAAGCTTTGAAGGGGGCAAGTGTTTATAAGATTTATATGTTAAATGGACATAAGGATCCTAAGATTTTTGATATTTGTAAAAGAAATCAAATTCCATTAGAATTTGTTGACAAAAAAGAATTTGATAAGAAAGTTGGAAAGGTTGTTCATCAAGGTGTAATGGCTTATATTGAAAATTATCGTTATTATACAATTGATGAGATTTTAAAAGATATTCCTGAAAATAAACAACCTTTATTACTTATGTTGGATGGATTAGAAGATCCTCATAATTTAGGAGCTATTTTAAGAACATGTGATGCTGTTGGTGTTGATGGCGTTATTATTGGAAAAAATAGAAGTGTTGGTTTGAATGGAACTGTTGCTAAGGTTTCAACAGGAGCTATTCATCATGTAAAAGTAGCTCAAGTAACAAATTTAACAAGAACATTAGAAGATTTAAAAAAGAAGGCATTTTGGGTTGTTGGTTGTGAATTAGAAAACAGTCAAGATTATAGAAGTGTTGATTACAATATGCCAACAGTTTTGGTTATTGGTTCAGAAGGTTTTGGAATGTCAAGATTGGTAAAGAAAAGTTGTGATATTAATGTTGTTTTACCGATGGTTGGACATGTCAACTCATTAAATGCATCAGTAGCAGCATCTGTTCTTTTATATCAAGTCTATAACTCACGTCATCCTTTATAGCAGAAAGGAGAGACAAACTATGATAGCGTATAATGAACAAGAATTATTGTATTTATATCATTTAGGGTCTTCGATAGCGTATGAATTGTTGTTAGATGAGTATAAAAATAAAATTAGAATTTTTGTGAAACGTTATTGTAGAGAAACATCATTAACTTCTGTAGAGGATTATAGTCAAGAAGCAATGCTCGTTCTTATGAGTATTATAGATCGATATCGCTATGATAAAAATGCTTCTATACATACTTATTTTTCATATGCCATTAATGATGTATTGAGATTACAAAAAAGAATGATTAAAAGAGGAAATAAAGTCTCTTTTGTTTCCTTAGATCAAGAAATTTATGGTAGTAAATCTCGAATAGAAAATGTAATTGCTGATCGAAAAGTAGCTAATCATCCTGAACAGCAATTACGCTTAAATGAAAATAAGTATTATTATTTGGATAAAATAGAAAAATCAAGTTCTTTACTTGAAAGAAGAATATTTGAATATTTATTAAAAGGATATAAAAGTAAGGAAATAGCAAATTTATTAAAAATCGATATTCGTTGTGTTTATAATGCAAAATATCGCTTACAAAAAAAGATGGACAAATCTAAATAAGATTGACTATAGCTAGCTTTTATGCTAAATTATAGTGGCATAGAAATGAGTTGATAAGATGAAAGAAAAAATCATTTTAGTGTGTAGTGAGTGTTTATCTAGAAACTACACAATGACTAAAAATAAAAGATTAAATGTAAAAAGATTAGAATTAAACAAGTATTGTAAGCGTTGTGGAAAACATACATTACATAAAGAAACAAAATAAGGAGGCCATGTCGTGTTTGGTAAAAAGGCGGAAACAGAAGTCGTTGAAGAAGTGGAACATGAATTAAAGTTTAGAGAATGGTTTAATTTAAAAGGAATTAGAGCCGAAATTAAAAATGTTCATTGGTTAACAAAAAAAGAATTATTTAATAATTCAGTAACAGTATTAGTATTTACATTTGTAATGGGGTTATTCTTCTTTGGTGGAGATGCCGTTATTGCATTTATATTGAAAGCATTGGGGATGGATTAATTATGGCAGGAATGAATGATGAAGGTAGACAATGGTATGTTGTTTGTACATACAATGGTCATGAAAATAAGGTAAAAGAAAACTTAGAAAAACGTATCGAATCAATGGGATTACAAGATTGTCTTTATAACATCATTATCCCAGAACATGTAGAAACAGTTATCAAAGATGGTAAAAAAATCAATAAAGTAACAAATATGTTCCCTGGATATGTTCTTGTAGAAATGGTTATGACAGATGAAGCTTGGTATGTTGTACGTAACACTTCAGGAGTTTCAGGATTCATTGGTTCTTCTGGTGGAGGAGCAAAACCTTTCCCACTTCAAAAACATGAATTAGATCCAATCTTAAAGAATATGGGAATTAGTACTTCAGCAATCGAAATTGACTATGCTGTTGGAGATGAAGTAAATGTTATTTCTGGTCCATTTGCTGGTAAAAGTGGAACTGTTGAATCAATTGATTTTGAAAAAGAAACAGCTAAAGTACTTATTGATTTCTTAGGTAATCAAACACCTATGGAAATTGATTTAGTAGCATTAGAAAAAACATTCTAGACAAATGTATTCACATTTGTCTTTTATATTATGGAGGTTACAATGTCTAAATTATTTTTCTTTGATATAGATGGTACATTAATAGATTGTAATAAAGGACTCTATGGAATATCAAAAGTAAATAGACAATCATTTGATCAATTAAAACAAAATGGTCATGATGTATTTCTAGCTACAGGTAGATGTAAATGCTTTATTACAGAAGGTGTTATGGATTATCCTTTTAGTGGATATGTTACTTGTAATGGGGGTTATGTAGAATATAAAGGAGAACCTATCTATAAAGCGGTTGTACCAGCAAAAGCAATAGAAGAAACAATTAAATTATCTAAAGAACATCATTTTAGTTTCTATTTTGAAAGTAGCGATTATATTTATGTATTGGATAAAAATGATCCACAACATAAAGAATTTGCTAGAGTATGGGGAATGAAAGATGAAACAATTATTGATGATTTTGATCCACGAGAAATTGAAACATATATTGGAATGATTGTTGTCAATTCTAAAGAAGATATTCCTCTTTTAGTTGAAACATTATCTCCTTATTTTGATATTCAAAGACATCAAACAGGATGTTCGTTTGATTTAACATTAAAAGGTGTTTCTAAAGCTGTAGGAATTCAAAAATTAGTAGAAGCACTTCATAAAGATATCAAAGATACAATTGCTTTTGGAGATGGACGTAATGATTTAGAAATGTTAGAAACTGTTGGAACAGGTGTTGCAATGGATAATGCGGTTCCTGAAGCAAAAGCTGTGGCTGATGAAATATGTCCAGATGTTAATGATGATGGAATTACAACTTGGTTAAAGGAACGTGACTTTATTTAAAGTAAACTTTTTTTGTTATAATGACAAAGGTGATTATATGAAAGAAAAAAAATTAACAATGAAAGATATAGCTGAAATGGCGGGTGTTGGAAAAACAACTGTTTCTCGTTATTTTAATGGAGGCTATGTCAAAGAAGAAACACGTTTAAAAATAAAAAAAATTATAGATCAATATAATTATCAACCCAATACTTTTGCTCAAAGTTTAAAAGCTAAAGAAACTAAAATTATTGGAATTATTGCTCCAACTCTTACATCTACAACATCATCAAGAATGATTTCAAGTTTAAATCAATATTTAAAAAAAGAAGGGTATACTCCTTTAATTATTGATACAAATTATAGTCAATTAGAAGAGTTAAGTGCAATTGAAAAATTATGGCATATGAATGTTGATGGCATTGTTTTAGTTGCTACTGAACTTACCATGGCACATCATACATTAGCTAAAAAACTAGATATTCCTTTTGTTGTCTTAGGACAAGAAATGAAAGATGGTTATTCAATTATTAATGATGATTATGAAGCAGGATTTGAAGTAGGAAGATATGCTGGAAAAATGAATCATCAAAAAATCATGTATTTAGGTGTCAATGCTAAAGATGAAGCAGTAGGTTATATTAGAAAAAAAGGAGTTTTAGATGGTTTAAAACAAAGTGGTATAGAAAATGTAAAAGTTGTTGAAACAGATTTTACATTTGATAAAACACGAAGAGTGGTTCATGATATCTTAAATAGAGAACTACCATCATTGATTATTTGTGCTACCGATAATATTGCGCTTGCTTCGTTTAAAGAATTAAAAGAAGCGCATGTTCAAGTTCCGCAAACAGTATCTTTAATAGGTTTTGGTGGATATGAAATATCAAAATTGATTACTCCTTCTTTGTGTACAATACGCTTTGATAATGAACAAGCGGGGATGTTAGCAGGAAAAACTTTATTAAAGTTGATAAAAAAAGAGTCTGTTGAAAGTACTCAAAAAATTCATTATCAATTTATTGAAGGTGGAAGTGTTGATTATAAAAAATAATTGTTCAAAGCATAATTCTTAAGGAATTATGTTTTTTTATAAAAAAATGGTACCGATACCATATTTTGTGTTGACAACGCTTTCAAGATAAGTTATATTATCAGTGTAAGGAACCGGTACCACATAAGGAGGACAATATGAATTATAATCAAATAGCAAAAGATGTGATTGAAGCCGTTGGTGGAAAAGAAAATATTACTCATGCTATGCATTGTGCCACAAGACTTCGATTAACATTAAAAGATGAAACTTTAGTAAATGAAAATGCAGTAACAGATGTTGAAGGTGTTAAAGGAACATTTAACGCTAAAGGTCAATATCAAATTATTTTTGGATCAGGTCTTGTCAATTTAGTTTGTCAAGAAGTATGTTCTATTCTAGGTTTTCAAAATGAAACACCACAAGTAGAAGAAAAAGAAGAAGGAAATTTATTACAAAGAGCAGTTAAATTATTATCAGATATCTTTGTTCCAATTATTCCAGCTATCGTTGCTGGTGGGTTATTAATGGGATTAAACAATATCCTTACAGCACAAGGTTTAGTAGGTGCAGGTAAGAGTATTATTGATGTTTATCCACAATTTAAAGATTTAGCAACAATGATCAATGTTTTTGCAAATGCAGCATTTACATTTTTACCTGTTTTAATTGGATTTAGTGCAACTAAGAAATTTGGCGGAAATCCTTATTTAGGAGCTGCCATGGGAATGATCATGGTACATCCTGATTTATTAAATGCCTATAGTTATGGTAAAACAGGAATTGACGTTCCAACATGGAATATTTTTGGATTAACAATTGAAGCAGTAGGGTATCAAGGAACAGTTTTACCTGTTTTAGGAGTTTCTTGGATTCTTGCAAATATAGAAAAAAGATTACATAAGGTAACACCTACATGGTTAGATAATTTAACAACACCAATGTTATCTATTTTGGTAACAGGATTTATTACATTTATTTGTGTAGGACCTATTTTAAGACAAGCAGGGATTTATTTAGCAGATGGTATTTCTTGGATGTATAACACTTTAGGATTTATTGGTGGTGGTTTATTTGGATTCTTCTATGCACCAATTGTTTTAACAGGAATGCATCATAGCTTTATTGCTGTAGAAACTCAATTATTAGCGTCTATTCAAACAACAGGAGGATCATTTATCTTCCCAACAGCATCAATGTCTAACGTTGCTCAAGGGGCAGCTGTACTTGCGGTATTAGCTCTAACAAAAGATAAAAAATTAAAAAGTATTTGTTCAGCATCTGGTGTTTCAGCTTTACTTGGTATTACTGAACCAGCAATGTTTGGAGTTACTTTAAAATTAAAATATCCATTTATTGGAGCAATGTGTGGTAGTGGTGTTGGTAGTGCATATCTTGCAGGAACACATGTTTTATCAAATGCCTTAGGAGCAGCAGGTATACCAGGATTTTTATCAATCCCTGTTGGAAGTTATTTAAACTTTGGAATTGGAATGGTTTTAGCGTTTGTTGTTTCATTTATTGTGACAGTGATCTTATTTAAAAGAGAAAATGGAAAAGCAAGTCAACATGTAGAAAAAGTAGTTTTATCACCAATGCAAGGTGAAGTAAAAAATA
This sequence comes from uncultured Erysipelotrichaceae bacterium, assembly GCA_900544435.1. Classification (GTDB taxonomy): domain Bacteria; phylum Bacillota_I; class Bacilli_A; order Erysipelotrichales; family Coprobacillaceae; genus Faecalibacillus. The sequence goes on from UQVG01000003.1 coordinate 20,049, forward strand.
TTAGTGAAATTTCTGATCCAACATTTGCTGGAAAAATGATGGGTGATGGATTTATGGTGTTACCAGAAAATGGTGATGTTGTTGCACCATTTGATGGAGAAGTAATGATGATTTTTCCAACAAAACATGCTTTAGGTTTAAAATCAGTAGATGGTGAAGAATTATTAATTCACTGTGGTTTAGATACAGTGACTTTAAATGGTGAACCATTTGAAGTGAAAGTTCATCAAGGAGATCAAATCAAAGCCGGTCAATTATTAATGAAAGCAGATTTAAATAAAATTAAAGAAGCAGGATGTTCGATTGAAACAGCAGTTGTGATTACCAATGGTGTAGATTTTGAAATGTTACAAGAAGGAAATTGTAAACAAGGAACACAAGTTTTAAAAGTGAAAGGGTAATTATGAATAATATAGAAAGATTAGTACAAGCAATTAAGAAAGAAAAAGTGAATAAAAATGATCCCTATCGTTTACATTATCATTTAATGCCACCAGTAGGATGGTTGAATGATCCAAATGGTTTATGTCAATTTAAAGGAACATATCACATCTATTATCAATGGGCACCTGCAGATGTCAATAATGGTTTAAAAGGTTGGGGACATTATGCAACAAAAGATTTTATTCATTACCAAGAATTAGGAATGCCATTATTTCCTGATCATGAAAGAGATCAAAATGGAGCCTATTCAGGAAGTGCTTTTGTTGAAAATGATAAAATTCATTATTTCTATACAGGAAACGTCAAAGAAATAGGAGATTATGATTATATTTTAAAAGGAAGACAACATAATGTGATGTATCTTGAAAGTAAGGATGGTAATCAACTTCTTCATAAAGAGTGTTTGATGGTCAATAGTGATTATCCTGATGATCTAACATGTCATGTTCGTGATCCTAAAATTTATCAAAGAGATCATTATTATCTTGTTTTAGGTGCACGTGATATAAATGATGTTGGACAAGTTATCTTATTTCAAAGTGATGATTTAAAGAACTTTAAATATTGTAGTCGTATTAAAACAAAAGAACCTTTTGGTTATATGTGGGAATGTCCTGATTTATTTGAAGTAGACGGACAAATGGTTTTACTTTGTTCACCACAAGGATTAAAACAAGAGGGTTATTTATATGAAAATATTTATCAAAATGGATATTTTAAAGTAGCACACGATTTTATTGATCAACCTTATGTCAAAGATTTTGAAGAAATAGATAATGGTTTTGATATCTATGCTGTACAAACTTTCTTAGATGAAAAAGGAAGAAGAATATTGATTGGTTGGATGGGGCTTCCAGATGTGGATTATACAATTCCAACTGTAGAAAATAATTGGCAACATGCACTTACAATGCCAAGAGTACTTCATTTTAAAAATAATCATCTTTATCAAGAACCACTTTCTGAATTTAAAGAATTACGTTTAGAAAAAAATGTGTATAAAAAACCAAAAGTTGAATTAAAAAATAATGTTTTTGAACTTCAAATTCATGATATACAAGATCAACTTTCATTAAAGTTAAGAAATGATTTTACATTAGAATATGAAAATGGACTTCTAACAATTTCAATGTATGAAGCAGGATATGGAAGAAATCAGAGACATTTAGAACTTGAACATTTAGATGACTTGGTTATTTATAGTGATACATCTTCATTAGAATTATTTATTAATAAGGGTTATCGTACATTTACAACAAGAATATTTAGTGAATGTAGTATGTTAGAATGTAATAAAGATCTTGAACTTTATTATTTAGATTCTTTTAAAATAGTACATGAAAAGTAGACTTTATAAAAGTCTGCTTTTTAAATTACATTTTTTTGGTGTATTCTTAACAATAAAAAGAGTAAAATAAGTTTTGGAGGTGAGACTATGTTGTTGTTTGGACATAGAGGTTATAGTGATCAATATCCTGAAAATACAATGTTGGCTTTTGAAAAAGCTATTGAAAGTGGATTTGATGGTATTGAAACAGATGTGCATAAAACAAAAGATGGTGTTCTTGTTTTATGTCATGATGAAAAAATCAATCGAACAAGTGATGGAAAAGGTTATATTAAAGATATGACTTATGAAGAGCTTTGTGCATATAATTTTGGAACAAAAGAAAATCCTCAAAGAATTCCTTTGTTGAAAGAATTATTGGAATTATGTAAAGGAAAAAATGTAAAAATCAACTTAGAAATTAAAACAAATAAAATTCAATATCCAGGAATAGAACTAGAAAGCTATCAAATGATTAAAGAAATGGGTATGTTAGATCAAGTTCTCTTTTCAAGTTTTTATGTTGATTCTCTTTATAAATTAAGAGCAATTGATTCATCTTTATATTTAGGTTATCTTTTTGAAGATAATTATGAAAAAAATAAACAATTATGTTTAACACAAAAATTTCATGTACATGCACGTGAAGATTTTCTAGATGAAGATGAAATAGCACTCTTTTTAAAAGTTGGATTAGACATCAATACATGGGGTGTAAAGAACCGTTTTAGATATGCTTATTTTAAGGAAAAAGGTGTCAATATTGTCATCGCAAATAAAAATTTTAAGAAATTAAAAATGTAATCGCTTACGTTATTTTTTTCACATCAAACGAGCGATAATGCTTGTTTTTTGTATGTTTTTCATGTAAGATGGTTGTGTACAAATGAAAAATTTCACAATAGTTATGGAGGAAATAAAATGGCAGAAAAAAAACCTGTACAACAAGCTGTCCCAACTGAAGCAGAAACTGATGCTCATGTTGATGACCTTGTAAACAAAGCTTTAAAAGCTTTAGAAGAATTTGAAGATTTTACACAAGAACAAGTAGACTACATCGTCGCTAAATGTTCTGTAGCTGGACTAGACCATCATGGTATTTTAGCTGAAGCTGCAGTTAAAGAAACAGGACGTGGAGTATTTGAAGATAAAGCTGTTAAAAACTTATTTGCATGTGAATATGTTACTAACAATTTACGTCATTTAAAAACAGTAGGGATCATCAATGAAGATCCATTAACTGGTATTACTGAAATTGCTGAACCAGTAGGTGTTGTTTGTGGTATCGTTCCAACAACTAACCCAACTTCAACAGTAATTTTCAAATCATTAATCGCTTTAAAAACAAGAAACCCAATCATTTTCTCGTTCCACCCAAGCGCTCATGAAAGTTCAAAACAAGCTGCTATCGTAATTAGAGATGCTGCTATCGCTGCTGGTGCACCAGAAAACTGTATCCAATGGTTATCAATTAAATCTATGTATGCTACTAATGCATTAATGAATCACCCAGGTGTTGCAACTATCTTAGCAACTGGTGGTAACGCAATGGTTAAAGCTGCATATTCATGTGGAAAACCTGCTTTAGGTGTAGGTGCTGGTAACGTACCTGCATATGTTGAAAAAACATGTGTATTACCAAGAGCTGTAAATGATATCGTATTATCAAAATCTTTCGACAATGGTATGATTTGTGCTTCTGAACAAGCAGCAATCGTTGACCAAGAAATCTACAGTGATTTCATGAAAGAAATTAAAAGATTCCATGTTTACTTTGTAAATAAAGAAGAAAAAGCTAAACTTGAAAAATTCATGTTTGGTGCAGAAGCTTATTCAGAAAATGTTGCTCAAGCTAAATTAAATCCAAATGTTGTAGGTAAACCTGCTGAATGGATTGCTGAACAAGCTGGATTCAAAGTTCCTGCTGAAACACAAATTATTTGTGCTGAATGTAAAGAAGTAGGACCAAATGAACCATTAACTAGAGAAAAATTATCTCCAGTATTAGCTATCTTAAAAGCTAAAAGCACTGATGATGGTATTGCTAAAGCAGCTGCAATGGTTGAATTCAATGGTCTAGGTCACTCTGCTGCAATTCATACAGAAGATCATGAAATTTCTAAGAAATTCGGACATGCATGTAAAGCAATCCGTATCATTGAAAACGCTCCATCAACATTCGGTGGTATTGGATCAGTATATAATGCATTCATTCCATCATTAACATTAGGTTGTGGTTCTTACGGACATAACTCAGTATCTAACAACGTAAGTGCTGTTAACTTAATCAATATTAAGAGAATAGGGAGACGTAATAACAATATGCAATGGGTCAAACTTCCTCCAAAAGTATACTTTGAAAAGAATTCAATTAGATACTTAAGAGATATGAAACACATGGAAAAAGCCATGATCGTTACTGATAGAAGTATGGTAAATCTTGGTTATGTTGAAAAAATCGAAGATGTTATTAGAAGAAGACGTAATCATGTAGATATCGAATTATTCTTTGATGTTGAACCAGATCCAAGTATCGATACTGTAAGAGAAGGGGTAGAATTAATGAGAAAATTCGAACCTGATAGTATCATCGCTTTAGGTGGTGGATCATCAATGGATGCTGCTAAAGTTATGTGGTTAATGTATGAAAACCCAGAAGTTAACTTTGATGATATCAAACAAAAATTCATGGATATCAGAAAACGTGCTTTCAAATTCCCTGAATTAGGTAAAAAAGCAAAAATGATCTGTATCCCAACTACATCAGGAACTGGATCAGAAGTTACTCCTTTCGCAGTTATCACTGATAAGAAAGAAAACAAAAAATATCCATTAACTGACTATGCTTTAACTCCAACTATCGCTATCGTTGACCCTGAATTCGTAATGTCATTACCAGGAGCAATCGCTGCTGATACAGGTATCGACGTATTAACTCATGCAGTTGAAGCTTATGTTTCAATCTTAGCATCTGACTTTACTGATGGATGGGCTAAACAAGCTGTTAAATTAGTATTTGATTACTTAGAAGAATCAGTTAAGAAAGGTACTCCAATCGCTAGAGAAAAAATGCACAATGCTGCAACTATCGCAGGTATGGCATTCGCAAATGCATTCTTAGGAATGAACCACTCATTAGCTCATAAAATTGGTGGGGAATGGCATATTCCTCATGGTAGAACAAATGGTATCTTATTACCACACGTAATTAGATATAACGGAACTATTCCAACTAAATTAAATATCTGGCCAAAAATTGAAAACTATAAAGCTGATGTTAAATTCATGGAATTAGCTCAATTAATTGGATTAAATCCTAAAACTCCAGCTGAAGGTGTTGAAATGTTCGCTGATGCTTGTGAAGAATTATGTCACAAAGTAGGTGTTGCATCTAACGTAGAATCTCAAGGTATCTCAAGAGAAGCTTGGGAAGAATCAATTCATAGAATTGCTATGAATGCTTACGAAGATCAATGTACACCAGCTAACCCTAGAATGCCTATGGTTAAAGATATGGAAGATATCTTACGTAAAATTTACGATTACAAAAATAAATTTGATAAATAATAGTTAAGGTAGGCATGTCCTACCTTTTCTTTTTTATATTTTTTGTAACGGAATTTATTCACATTTTGTTATGAATAACAAAAAGAAGAATTTGAATTATATGCACAATTAGCAAATTATGAAACACAGTTTTATGAGTAAGAATTTTTCTTAAGAGAAAGTTCATAATGAATTCATATAAAATTGTTATATTAATCATGTCAGATGAAGACAATATAATAAACAAGTATAAGTGACCCCTCTCCCAAAAAATCACTTATACGCAAGGGAAGGGGCTGTTACGAAATTAAATAATTAATTTCATACAGCCTTTTCTTTTATAGAATAAAAATATATTAAAAATAGGAATTTTAAATATCTATATAATAAAATTATTCTACTATAAGAAGCAATTGTTTCTAATTGCAATAATTCCTCAAACATTATGGTTGAGGAATTAATTAGTAGGAAATAAATATCATTGGTAAGATATCAATATCCTATTTTTAGTTAGAGATTATAACAAAAAAGGATGTTACAATTTTAAATTATTTCGTAACATCCCCTTTTTTTGTGCAAAAATAATAAATTTATTATTGCAATAAATATTTAATATTGTTAGAATAAGAAAGGGCAATACAGTGTCTTCCATAGGAAGGCACTTTTTATTTTTATAGATACTAGA
>UQVG01000004.1 GCA_900544435.1 uncultured Erysipelotrichaceae bacterium
AAACAATCGCAATTGTTTCTTCACTATAATGCATTTGATATGTATCTTTCACTCTTTCTCTTTGAAGATAATCTTTCAAACAATCATATACATTTAAACTATGTTCAAGTAATCCACCATCATAGCTTCCATGAAATCTTGCACTGGCAGGTGCTTCAAAGAAATCAGAATGTGGAGATAATAAATATTCAAGAAGTTTTTCACTTCCAGGTCTTTTTATATTTGTTTTATATAATTCTATAAATCTTTCTTTATTTGTCATAATCATTCCTCTTTTTTTTATATTTTATCGAAAACATGCTTTTTCTTCAATAAAAGTATGAAATAAAATATCAAGGACATACTAGAAATGAAAGAAGGAATAAAATGAAAAGATATATTATAACGTTGATACTTTTAATAACTTGTACTTTTACTTTAACAGGCTGTAGAAATCAAACAACAGATAGTGGTTTTAAAGGGAATGTAGAAATTGCTTGGGATGATGTAAAAGATGATTTTGATCAGATAGATCAAGATGTTGAAAATGATACCTCTAAACAAGATGTTAAAGCTTTAACACAAACAATTTTAGATGGTTATGATAAAATCAAAGAAGGAATTACTCAAGACAATCAAGAGGAAGCTAAAAAAGTTTATGAAGCTGCAAGTCGATTAGAGTATATAGAAAAAAATACAGATCAAAAGTTATCAAGTGAAGAAAAAGAAATTTTAGAATTAGGAAAGAAAACGAAAACATTGATGATGCATTATTATGGAAATGGGGAAGGTGTTTTTCAAGATGCTGTAGATGATGTAGAAAATGGGATTGATCGCGTAAAAAATTTTACTGAAGAAAAATGGAATGATTTTAAAGATAAATTAGAGTAGGGAATACTCTTTTTTTATTTTTTGCTTGTTTTATAATAAAGGTCTTGTTATAATAATAAGGCACACAAGCCCGAATGGCGAAATTGGTAGACGCAGCAGACTCAAAATCTGCCGGTGTAACAGCTGTACCGGTTCGAGTCCGGTTTCGGGCACCATACTTGCGGGTGTAGTTCAATGGTAGAACTTCAGCCTTCCAAGCTGACTACGTGGGTTCGATTCCCATCACCCGCTCCAAGTGATGATAACATCTCTGATGAGATGTTTTTATTATATTTAAAACAAATGGTTGACAGATGGTGACAATTTGTATATAATGTAATCACATTTGATATAAATACTGTGAAAAGAAAGAGTAGACGTTGATCTTTAGCGTAGAGATTTCCTGGTAGGTGAAAAGGAAAGTAGAGATTTTTGTTGAATTCATCTTGGAGTAGAGTGTTGAACAGTTTTAAGTAGGCATCTCCGGTTACACCCGTTAAAGTGGAAGAGTATGATTGTACTCGATGAGGTTAGTATAGTAATATACTAATAAACAAAGGTGGTATCACGAAGCGATAGCTCTCGTCCTTAGAGGATGAGAGCTTTTTTATTTATATCAAGGGAAATGAAGAAAAGGGGACAATTAATATGATTATTGTAATGAAATCAACAGCATCTAAAGAAGATGTAGAAAAAGTATCAGGATCAGTAGAAAAATTAGGGTTAAGAGTAAATGTTGTAAATGGGGCAACACAATCAGTTATTGGAATTATTGGAGATACAACAAAAGTAGATCCAGAATCGATTGAAGTCGATCCAGCCGTAGAAAAGGTCATGCATGTATCAGAACCATATAAATTAGCTAATAGAGCTTTCCATCCAGAAGATTCAGTCATTGATGTTGGTGGCGTTAAAATTGGTGGTGGACATCTAGCAGTGATTGCAGGACCATGTTCAGTAGAAAGCAAGGAACAAGTCATTGAAATCGCTAAAGCAGCCAAAGCAGCAGGAGCAAATCTTTTAAGAGGTGGAGCATTCAAACCAAGAACATCACCATATGCCTTCCAAGGAATGGGATCAGCAGGATTAGATATTCTAGTAGCAGCTAAAGAAGCAACAGGACTACCAATCGTTTCAGAATTGATGGATGCAGAATACTTAGATGAATTCATTGAAAAAGTAGACTTGATTCAAATAGGAGCAAGAAACATGCAAAACTTTGATTTATTAAAGAAAGTAGGGAAAGCAACAAAGAAACCTATTTTGTTAAAAAGAGGATTGAGTGCAACATATCAAGAATGGATCATGTCAGCAGAATATATCATGGCAAGTGGAAATCCAAATGTCATCTTATGTGAAAGAGGAGTAAGAACATTTGAATCATATACAAGAAATACATTAGATTTACAAGCAATCCCAGTGATCAAAGAATTGACACACTTACCAATCATTATCGATCCAAGTCATGCCGGAGGAAAATGGTGGTTAGTGAATCCAATGGCAAAAGCAGCAGTCGCAGCAGGATGTGATGGATTAATGATAGAAGTGCATAACAATCCAGAAAAAGCATTATGTGATGGACCACAATCATTAAAACCAGCCAAATTCGAACAATTAATGAAAGAAATAAAACCAATTGCAGATGCAGTAGGTAAAGAAATATAAAAAGTACCACCATTGGTGGTACTAAGATATACGGTAATGACCGATAATATCATTTCTTTTTTCTAAAATATCTTCTTCATAAAAGCGTTGATGGGGATAAGCATGGTGAATCACAAAAGTGATTCCCTTTTTATTTCGATAATTAGAAATAATACCAATATGTTTTTTAAAAACAATAATATCGCCACCTTGCCACTTATCTAAATCATAAATATCGAGAGTTAAAGATAAGGCATGTCTTTTAAAATAAACATTTAAATTTCTTACACGTCGAAAATCAATATTTTTATCAGGATGTTCAACTTGATAACTTTGAGGATTTTCTCTAATATCTTGATCTACAAGAATTTGTAGATCATAACCAGCATTCAATAAACCAAATGCGACAACATCACTGCATACACCATAATGATCTGTTGGATAACCACCTTGATAATATTTACTTTTATATTGAGGTTTTGTTTCAATATATTTTCTAACGTTTTGTAAGATATCACTTTGATCATCAATACCATCATGATCTTGATCATTTTTACTTTTATAAGTTTCAATATTAAAATCTTTATTTGTATATTTTAGATGTGGTATTAAATTATTTTGATAAAGAAGATAAGTGATTAAAATGATAGGAACAAGTATTATAATGATTTTCTTCATTATTTACCACAACATTTTTTATATTTTTTACCACTTCCACATGGACAAGGATCATTACGACCTACTTTGATGACTTTTGTTGGTTTTCTTTTACCAAAATCATTTTGTTGTTTTTCAATTTGTGCATATTTTAAAGCTAAATCTTCTTCATTTATTGCTTTAAGAATTTCTACAACATGATGAATAATATTTTCTGTTTCAACATTATATTCAATAGATAGAGGTAGATGTTTTTGAATCATATTTTTTAATTCTTGAGGATGATTTTGTTTATAAAGACAAGTAAAATAAGCATCCATGATTTCATAATCATAAGGATAACGTTCAAGTAATTCTTGAAAATAAGAAATTCCTTTATCACTTTCTTGATGATAATAAGATAAAGCAAGGTTTTTATAAAAAGGGCAAAGATATTTATCGTCTTTAAAGAAACTGATAAAGTCTTGATGAAATTCTATACTTTCAGGATATTTCTTTTCTTGAATAAAAAGTTGACTTAATTGATTGAACTTTTCTTGAAGATGATAATTAAAACCGAAGAGTTGACCAAGTTCTAATAAACTAGGTTGGTTTTCAAGATACCCTTTAAATTCATTCCATAATTGATAAAGTTCTTTTAAATGATTTGTACTTTCTATTTTCTTTAATAATATTTCTTTTTCCATGAGGGTCACTCCTTTTTCTAATCATACCATAAAATGTCACATTTGGTAAAAACAAAACTATTGTGTATAATAGTTGTGGTGAGAAAATATGGATCAAAAACATAAATCAAATTTAATTATTACATGTTTATGCTTGATAATCGTGTTTGTTTCGTTAATTACGATGTATGATAATTATTCTTTTCATACTTATGGAACAAAAGTCTATTATGATTATTTTTTATCATTAGATCATCAAGGCAATACATTACAGGATTATGAATTGTATAAAGATCAATCTAATTATCATTGTGGAGATGGAACACTTGTTTTAGGTAAGCTTGATTCACTTGTAGATGGGCAAGATATTGAAGTGATTTTACAAATAAAATCAAAAAATAAAAAATATCAACTAAGCTATCCTTTAAAGTATTTAAATGGTGGTAGCTATGATTTAGAAAATAAAGAGGATTTAAAACAATTAAAAGATATTGATCAAGTCCGTTTATTAATTAAAGATGAAAATCAAAAAACAGTTTATCAACATGCTTTAAAATTAAAACAAGTACAAAAACTTTCATGTTCATCAAAAACATTTAAAGTAGAAAATGCTTGTGTAAGTGATGATTTTATGAGATTAGGTTATTTAACCTCTTCAGATCAAGCATTGTTAAAGAAATATCCTCATATTTCTTTAGAGTATCGTTATTTAAAAAGTAATAAATTAAATGAAAAAAATGATAAAAATTATATTGTGTTTAAAAAAATTACAGGGAAAACAAAAGAAATCGTTAATCAAAAAAATTATCAAACATATGATCATGATATTACTCAAGGATCATTAAAAAAGAAGAAGATAAGTGTTGTTATTATTTTATCAAAAGATCAAAGTGAAAAAAGTTATGTTTTTAAATTGAATTTTTCAAAGGAAAATGGTGGTTTTAATGAATAAAGAAAGATATTTAAAATTAAAAAAAGATTTTATTGTCTTATATCTTGCTAGAAATGGCATTATGACTTTTTTCATTACTCTTTGTGCTTTTGGAATAGATTTATCAAAGTATTATCAAATATCACTAACAGATACAATTCCTTATTTATTTGTTAATAATATTTTTACTTTTATGTATTTTTGTTTAGTATGGATTTTTAATTATTTATTATTTGAATTATTTAAAATCATCAGTGATTGGTATGACCAAACACATCATCAAACATTTAAGTTTATGTATCATGAACATAATTATTCTATTTCATGGGTGATGTATGTCTTGATGATTATTTTATTAGTGGTTATTCAAATAATCTCTTTACCAAAATTATTTCATTATGATGCTTATTTAATGTTTGGATTTATGGTTTTACGTTCACTTAAACAAATATATAAAAAGAGACTCTAAAAAGAGTCTACTTTAATAAATGACTAAGCTTGTCAAGTAATTCATCTTTTGAACTTAAAGAATTATAATAGGTTTCAAATAAAACCCCTAATCCTGGAAGAATAGTTTCTTCTTTAGAGGCAATACCACTTTCAATAATTTCTTTAAGCTCACTACTTGAACAATCATGTAGTCTAAAAAATATAGCTTGTCGAATATCCATTTTATCACTCCCTAAAAAGAGTGGACCAAAAAGGAGAAAATTATACATGATAGAAACCAAAACAATCATTTTAAATGAACAAGAAATTACGTATAAGATTCATTATAAAAAGATTAAGAATTGTTATTTAAGAGTAGAAAAAGGAGAAGTAGTAATTAGCTGTTCTCCTTTGTTTCCTCAAGGTGAAATAGAAAAATTAATGAGAAATCACCAAGAAGAAATACTTGAACAAATAAGAGGTTACGTGCCAAAATATAAATATCAAGATGGTGGCTATGTTTATTTGTTTAATCAGCAATATCAAATTGTTTTAAAAGATATGAATATAAAAAAATGTGCTATTCATGGACAACGAATCTATGTTTATTCTAAAAATATACAAGCAGTTATAGAACTTTTTTTAAAACAAGAATTAATGAAGTATTTAAAAGAAAAAATGAGTTTTTATTTAAGTACTAGCTTTCATCATGCTTTTCCTGAAATACAAATTAAAAAGATGAAAAGAAGATGGGGTGCTTGTTTTTATCAAAAAAATAAAGTGTGTTTTAATCTTGTTTTAGCACATGTGGATAAGAATTTGATAGATTATGTCATTGTGCATGAATTATGTCATTTTATTGAAGCTAATCATTCTAAAGCGTTTTATCAAGAAATAGAAAAAAGAATGCCAGATTATAAAGAAAGAGAAAGATTATTAAAGGATGTGGGAATATGATTACGTCAATGCAAAATAAGACTGTTAAAGAATTATTAAAATTGAAACAAAAGAAATATCGAAAAGATTATTATTTAGTGGAAACAAGACATTTAGTTGAAGAAGCTATCAAAGCAAAACAAACAGATTTAATTATTTCAACAGAACCAGTTGATTTAGGGGTAGAAAATTTAGTTGTTTCTAAGGAAATTATGGAAAAATTGGCTTTTACTAAAACACCTCAACCTATAATGGCAAGATGTTTTATTCAAAAGAATAAGAAATTAATAGATGGAAAAAGATATTTGATTTTGGATTATCTTCAAGATCCGGGGAATATTGGGACTCTTATTCGTACGGCACTTGCTTTTGGGATTGATCAAGTGATTTTATCAAATGAATGTGTAGATCTTTATAATGATAAATTATTAAGATCGATGCAGGGAGCACATTTTCATCTTTCATGTTTTTATGGTGATTTAAATGAAATTATACCTGTTTTAAAAGAAAAAGGAGTTTGTGTTGTAGGAAGTGCTTTAGAAAATGGAAAACCAATTCAACAAATTAAATGCCATGAAAAAATGGCTTATGTTTTAGGTAATGAAGGTAATGGGATGGAAAAAGAAATTATTGAAATTTGTGATCAAATTGCTTATATCCCAATTACAACCATTGAATCTTTAAATGTGGCAGTAGCAGGAAGTATTATGATGTATCATTTTCAAGGAGAATAAAAATGGATAAGATTTTATTTTTTGATATTGATGGCACTCTTGGAAAACATGGTGTCATTACAAAGTCTAATTTAAAGGCTCTTCATTTATTGAAAGAAAAAGGTTATAAAACATTTATTTGTACAGGAAGAGCTCCATTTTATGCAAGTCGTTTGTTTGGTGATTTAGTAAGTGGAATTATTAGTTGTAATGGACGTTATATTTTATATGAAGGAAAAAAACTTTATAGTAAGGCTTTTACACAAGAACAGTTAGCTTATTATACTGGTAAACTTGATCAAGGGAAACTTGGTGCAATGTTTGTTAGTGATAATAAAGCTTTAAAATATCATTTAGATAAAAAACAAGAAGTAAATTTAGAAAAGGAATATGGAATAGAGCATCTAGTAGATACTCTAGAAGGTGAGTTTTATACTTTTGATATGTTTTATCAAAATCAAGAACATTTTGAAACAATGGTTGAACTTTTTAAAAATGATTTAATTATTAATGATCATGGAGGAAGTGGCTCTTGTGATTGTTCAACAATTGAATTTGATAAAGGACATGCCATTGCTTATTTGTTAGATTATTTCCATATTGATAAAAATAATGCGTATGCTTTTGGTGATGGTTATAATGACCAAGCAATGTTTAGAGAAGTAGGACATGGTATTGCAATGGGAAACGCAGTAGATGTATTAAAAGAAAAAGCAACTTATGTGACTGATGATTTTGATCAAGAGGGAATAATCAAAGCATTGTATCACGAGGGGGTGCTTCATGAATGTACGTGTACGAAAAAATAAAATTGGATGAACATTTACCTATTAAAATATTAGATTTGTATTATGAAAGTAGTGAAGAAAATGTTGAAAAACATTGGCATAATAGTATAGAAATATTGGTTCCTATATTAGGTAAGGTAGAAATATGGGATAATGGACATATGATTAGAAGTCAAAATGTTGATGTTTATATTATTAATAGTAAAAATATTCATGGGATTTCTTTTGTAAGTGGGTATGAGGTTTATAAAGGATATGGCATTCAAATTAATTATGATTATATTAAAAGCATATTTCCTTTGATTGATCATTATGAATTTGTACAACCAGATGGAGAAGTTTCCCGGGAAATAGTACGAACAATCTATAGAATAGTCGATATTTATGATAATGATAAAGAGTATGGTCATATTGCGATTAAAGGTCTAACAGATATATTAATGTATGTACTTTTAAAAAAATTACTTGTAAGAAAAAAATATGTACTTCAAGAAAATGAAATAAATAATAATAAAATAGTGAAGATTGTTAATTATATTGATCAACATTATAAAGAGAACTTAAGTATACAAGTATTAGCTGATCATTTTTATGTTTCACAATCTTATTTATCAAGATATTTTAAACAAAATTTTGGAACAACAATTAAAGAATATATTGATAGTGTTAGATTGGAAAAAGCAATTAATGATATATTACATACTAATCTATCGATGACAGATATTGCTTATAATAATGGCTTTGCGAATCCTAAATCATTTAATAGAATTTTTAAAAGAATTTATAAAATGACACCTCATGAATATCGAAAGTTATTAAAATAGAGTTTATTTGTTCAAATAAAGACCTATTATAAAGAGTAATAAATGATATACTTTTTTTAGGGAGGAAATTCTAATGAAGAATACAAAAAGATTTTTGCTTTGTTTTGTGATGCTATTTTCACTTGCGATAGCGCCTGTCTATGCAGTAAATAGTAATCATGTACTTAATGGAACTTATTCTTTAATTGTAGATGAATATGATTGGGGAGTAGCAACACCAAGAGTAATTGTAAATGTTGATCAAGAAATAACGACAATTGATAAAGATGTTTTAAAGGTTGTAGAAACTAAAGAAAATGCTGAAGATTTTCAAAGAACAATTGTAGATGCTTATATTTCTGATCAAAATGGTCAAAAAGTAGAAGGTGCTTCAAAATATTTTACAATTGATTTAAAAGTAAGTCCAACAGAAGGGAGTCCTTTCATTTATAAAAGTTTTAATGAATGGGCAGATCCTTATTATTTAACAATTTCATTAAAAGAAAATAAAGAAATAATTGATGGTCAAAATGAATATGATACTTTAAATATTGATACAAATTATACATCTCGTTCTTTATCTGCGGGAGATCAATTTGATTATTCAGGTAGATATCAAGCAACAGATGGAACAAATTATAGTTTTGCTACATATTCACCAGCAAAAGATGATCATAAAAATGCTTTAGTTGTATGGTTAAATGGTGGAGGAGAAGGTGGTACAAATCCTCAAATAGCAGTATTGGGAAATAAAGTGACAGGTTTAATTAGTCCAGAAATTCAAGAAAAACTTGGTAATGCTTATGTTTTTGTTCCACAATGTCCAACGCTTTGGATGGATGGTTATGGTGATTTTGAATTTACTGAATCAGGATTAAAATTTACACCAAGACATACACCTTCAACATATGTAAAGAGTTTAATGGAATGTATTAAAGCGTATGTTGATAGTAATGATGATATTGATACAAGTCGTATTTATATTGGTGGATGTTCTAATGGTGGGTATATGACAATGCAAATGGTTTTATCGTATACTGATTATTTTGCTGCAGCTTTTCCAATTTGCACAGGTTTTGATGCTAGTGATTTAAGTGAAAAAGATGCTCAAAAACTTAAAGATTTTCCATTATTTATTACGTATTGTGAAAATGATGATACGTTAGATCCAAATCAATTTTCAAGACCACTTATTGAAAAATTAAAAGCCGCTAACGCTACTAATCTTCATGTCTTTTCACCAGATGATGTTCATGATACATCAGGACTTTATAATGGAGAAGATGGAAAACCATATCAATATTCAACACATTGGTCATGGATCTATGTGTTCAATGGAGAAGCCATTGAAGATGATACATCATTAGAATTATTTTCATGGTTATCAAAACAAAGCAAACAAGTAAAAAATGAAAATGTAGAAATAGCAGATAAGGTTGAAGATTCTCAAAAAACAACAGAAAAAACAGCTGTAAAAACAGGAGACAATAGTCCAATATTTACTTATATGTCATTATTAGCTGTTGCAAGCTGTGCTTATTTGCTTATTGCACATAAAGAATATGAATAATATTTAAGAGTCAAGGATTGAAAAATCTTTGACTTTTTTTGTAAAAAAATACATTTGGATAGAAAAAGACCGATTTTATGCATGTTTTTGACATGTATGTAAGCGCTTTATTTTATATAATGGTAGAAAAGGAGGGAATATGGATGTTTACAAAAAAGGTATTTATTAGTTCTTTAAGTATTATGTTTGCACTAAGTGGGATAAGTGTTGTACAAGCTCAAAATACTGGAGAACAAAAAACAAATTCAGATATTTCTGAACTATTAACGCTTGATGAAAATAATAGCGAATTTTTAAAAACGTTAATGAAAGATGGATATGCTGAATTAGGAAGGTACAAAGTCGAAAAAATCAAAGATAATGTTTATCATTGGGATGAAGGAACAAAGAAACTTCCTGGTGGAGCAACTGATGAAAATGGGGCAATGAATAATCCATCATCAATGTATTTTGTATTATCAGAAGATGGTGTTGTATTAGTTGACTTAGGAAATGGTTCCCAAAATGAAGAAGATATTCAAAACGCTAAAACAATTGTTGAATCTATGACAGGTGATAAACATTTATCAATTATCATTACACATAGTCATGGTGATCATACTGGTTTTGGTAGATCAAAAGAAGTTTTTAGTAATGTAACAGTAGACAATGTATATGTAAGTGATGCTGATTATGATGTTGCATTTGAAGCTATTTCTCAATTTGATGGCAAAATAACAAAAGTACATAGTGGTGAAACAGTTGATATTTATGGTGCACCTTATGAATTTAATGTTGTTAATGCACATACTGAAGGTTCATTAATGATTACTGATGAAACACATGAAGCATTATTTACAGGTGATACTTTCGGTAGTGGATTTATTTGGGCACTTTTTGAAACAAATGGTGGTAATCCACTTGCTGCATTAGATAAAGGATGTTCACTTGCTAGAAAGATTTTAAATAATAATCCATCTCTATCTATTTTAGCAGGTCATCGTTGGCAACAATTCTGGGAAGATAATGCGCAAAGACCAAATGAAATGTCAATTCAATATTTCAATGATATGGCTCAAGTTATTAGTGGTTTATTAGATGGTACAACTATTTCAAATAGTTATACAGCAGCATCTTGGGCACCAGATGCAGTTGAACTTTCAAGTAATGGTGCAAAAGCAAAAATCGATACATTACCTAAATATATTGAAGCTTATAAAAAAGCAGTTAATCAAATGCAAGAAGCTTATGTTTATAGTGGTAGTGATCAATTAAGTATTGAATCAGTAAATGCAGCTGCTGCACCTACATTTGTTGTTTATCCTGATGGTAATATGTCTGATGAAGAAGCAGAAAGATATATTGAAGCATCAGGTATTAAAGAAATTGTTAATCGTTCAGCAAGTAAAGTTTATGTAGCAAGACCAGCTAATGGTGTTGAATTTACAAGTGATGATGTTCAAGGATTTGAAGCAATCGTAGGTAAAATAGGTGTATCTAGTAACTTTAAATTAATTGGAATTGGTAATGGGGCTACATTCATTAATCAAAATTTAGCTTCTTATATGAACTTTGTTTCTGGTCTTGCATTAGTTAATCCAGAAAAAGGTATGGATGTTAATGTTTCAGTACCAACTTATTTAGTAACTGATAATGATGAAATTGTAAATACTTATGTAAAAGCAAATAGTGCAACTAAAACTGAAGATGGTTATTATGTAAATCCAGAAAGCCATTATGAAGTTGTTGCAGTTAATAAGGATACTGGTTTAGATGCAGTTTCTGCAACAAAAGATGCTTGGGAAAAAGTACTTAAGAAATTTGGTAGAATTGGAAATTATAGTGATGTTTATAAGGAAACAGCTACTTGGTATTCACGTCCTTTAATTTCAGGTAATAAAGAAGCTGATCAAGCAAGAAAATATCAATATTTTGATTCTGTAGATGCTATTGATAATATTGATCGTTATGTTAATACACAAGATTTAGATAATGATGGTATTGATTCATTATGGTATGAATATATTCCTGAACAATCAAAAGATGCTAAAGAAGGTAGTGTTCCTGCAGTTGTTTTATTCCATGGAAATACAAATGATCCAAGAACACAATATGATACATCTGGTTGGGCACAAATTGCTAGTGAAGAAGGCGTTATTCTTATTTGTCCTGAATGGCAAGGACACACTTATCAAGGATATACATATGATCCAATGACAGATGATTTAAATGCTACTGCAGATTCAGATGTTATTACAATGTTAAAACTTATTGAAGAAAAATATCCACAAATTGATCAATCAAGAGTTTATATTTCAGGATTATCAGCAGGAAGTATGAATACAACAAATGCTGGTTTATCTGATTCAAAATATTTTGCTGCAGCAGCAGGTCACTCAGGTCCATTTGGAGCAAGTGAATTAAATAAAAAAGCAGTTGCTGAAAATAAAGATAAATATGACATGCCTATTATCTACTTTACAGGTGATGGTGATGAATATTGTAAAGGTGCATTTGATACAACTGAATCAAATGGAGGATTACAAGTTGCACAACTTTATCAAGAATTAAATGATATGGAAGTAACACAACTTGAAGATGTTTTAGAAGCAGATGCTTATTTATATGGAGTTCCTTGGACAAAACGTTATACAATTGAACCTACAGCTGAAAATATTGCTAAAATTGATGTAGGAGCAATGGAAAATGCTAAAGGTGTAGAAATTAGCATGGCTCGTATTTATGGATGGGGACATTGGAACTATACTCCTGATGCTAAATTGATGTGGGAATTCATGAGTAAATATGCTCGTGATGTTAATACTGGTGAAACAATTCGTTTAGATAAACAAACACCAGAAACACCAACTAACCCAGATCAAAAACCATCAGATTCTAATGAACCAACAAAAACACCAGCTAAAAACGATACAGTGACTTCTACAACTACAAACGTTAAAACAGGTGATTCAACACAAGTAATGCCATTGGTTGTCTTTGCATGCTTGTCTGCATTGGCTTTTATCCTTGTAGTAAAAAAGAGTAAAAAAAATAATTAAATGATTTAAAAATGTTAAGGGGAATAAAAGTGGGATGAATGTTCATCCCACTTTTTATGCAAAAAATATTATAGATTATTTTTTAGATGATTTTTTCTTATAAACAACAATACCAATAATAACAACAACACTGACAATAAGGAGTGAAACATAAGGAGTAATATTTGTGTTATCTCCTGTTTTTACAGCTGTTGAAGATGTTTGTTTTACAGTTGTTTTGTTATTTGTATCATTTTTAACAGTTTCAGTTTTATCTGTTTTATCAGGATTTATTGGAGTTGGTGCTTCTAAAATATGAACAGGTACATAAACTGTTTTAAATGAACTCAATTCTTCTCCTTTAGAAAAACTAAAAACCATTTCAATTTGTTCGATCTGAGACCAATTAAATGTTTGATTATCAGGACTAATAAGTGTTTTTATATTTTTTAATTCGTTATTACTAATAGTGATAGTCCCGTTTCCATTATCATCAAGTGCCTTGTAAGGTTCAACATAAATAGATCCTATAGAAGATCCTTCACTATAAATATACATTTCTAATAGTTCAACTTTTGTATCTTTTGCTTGAACATTAAAAACAATATCATTTTCTCCATCCCATGTAGATGATACCAATGTTAATGATGGTGTTTCTGTTAAAGTCTCATTACTTTCTTCAATTTGATTTTCATTTTGTACTTCTTCTAATGCATGAATATTTGTTGTAAAAAACATTGAGGCTGTCAATGAAAATGACAACAAGGATGCTAAAAATAATTTTTTCTTTTTCATAAATATCTCCTTTCTTTTTAAAATGTTTCAATCTAAAGGAATCTTATTTAAGATCAATTAGAATGAAAACTATCTTTAATTTAATTATCTTCCTTTGCTTAAGGGGTGTCAATGAGATTGTTACTATGATTTTGTTTTAAGTTGGGGTTGTTTTCATCATAAATTTTGATATAATAATGGGGTATATAAATCGTTGATATGGATTAGTAAATAAAGGATGCTGTTTTAGAGAGGGAGAGAAGCTGGAAACTCCTACAGATAGTTTATTGAATTCACCATGGAGAGCACCTAATCAGTGACGTGAGACTGCGTTAATGTTTAATTAAGAGCATGTTTTAAACATGAATTAGGATGGTACCGCGATCAACTCGTTCCTAGAGGAATGAGTTTTTTTATATTTAAGGAGGAAATAAAGTGGAAAATGAATTATTAAAAATTAAAGATGAAGCTTTAGAAAAAATTGAAGCTTGTACATCTTTAAAAGAATTAAATGATATTCGTGTTCTTTATTTAGGGAAAAAAGGTCCTATTCAAGAAGCAATGAAATCAATGAAAAACATGGACCCAGATCAAAGAAAAACATTTGGTCAAACAAGTAATAAAGTAAAACAAGAATTATCAAAAGCTGTTGAAGATAAAAAAGAAGTTTTAGAACATCAAGCAATTATTGATAAAATCAATAGTGAAACAATTGATTTATCTTTACCAAGTTATAAATTAGATCAAGGAACAATGCATCCTTTATCAATTATTGTTTCTCAATTAGAAGAATTATTCTTAGGAATGGGATATCAAATTGCAGAAGGTCCAGAAGTAGAAAGTGATTATTTTAATTTTGAATTAATGAATTTACCAAAAGGACATCCTGCTAGAGATATGCAAGATACTTTCTATATTGATGAAAATACTTTAATGAGAACTCATACTTCTCCAGTACAAGCACATACATTACTTGCTGCTAAAGGGAAAGGACCTATTAAAGTTATTTGTCCTGGTAAAACATATCGTAGAGATGATGATGATGCAACTCACTCACATCAATTTATGCAATGTGAAGGTTTAGTTGTTGATAAAAATATTACTTTAGCAGATTTAAAAGGAACATTAGAAGTCTTCGCAAGAAAATTCTTTGGGGAAAAGCGTGAAATTAGATTACGTCCATCATATTTCCCATTTACTGAACCATCAGTAGAAGTAGACATTTCTTGTCATCATTGTGGTGGTAAAGGATGTGCAATGTGTAAAGGAACTGGATGGATTGAAATTTTAGGTGCTGGTATGGTTAACCCTAAAGTTTTAGATATGTGTGGTTTTGATAGTAAAGTATATCAAGGTTTTGCATTTGGAATTGGAATCGAACGTGTTGCAATGTTGAAATACGGTATTGATAATATTCGTGATTTCTATAATGATGATTTAAGATTCTTAAACCAATTCCAAAGAGAGGAGTAAGAAAATGGAAGTCAGTTTAAATTTATTAAATAAATATGTTAAAATAGATGATCAAGATCCAAAAGAACTTGCTGATAAAATTACTTCAATTGGTTTAGAAGTAGAAGGAATGCATGCATTAGCAAACGGAAGTAACATGACAATTGGTTATGTTAAAGAATGTGTTGATCATCCAGATAGTGATCATTTACATGTATGTCAAGTAGAAGTAAGACCTGGAGAAGTGACTCAAATTGTTTGTGGAGCACCAAATGTAGCTGCTGGACAAAAAGTTATTGTTGCTAATCCTGGATGTGATTTAGGAGAAGGTTTTGTTATTAAACAAAGTACGATTCGTGGTCAAGAATCAAATGGTATGATTTGTTCAATTGCTGAACTTGGTTTAGACCAACGTTTATTATCTCCTGAAGATAAAGAAGGAATTCATGTTTTAGATGAAAATGCTCCTGTAGGTGCAGATCCTCTAGAATATTTAGGATTAAAAGATACAATTTTAGATATTGGATTAACACCAAATAGAGCAGATTGTATGGCTTTAACTTCACTTGCTTATGAAGTAGCTGCAGTTTTAAAAAGAGATGTTAACTTACCAGAAATTAAAGAAAAAGGAATTGCTGGAAGTGATATTGAAGTGAAGGTTGAAACTGAATTATGTCCATTCTTTGGAGCAAAACTTGTAAAAGGTGTTACTACAAAAGAATCACCTGCTTGGTTAAAAACAGCTTTACTTGCTTCAGGTATTAAACCAATTAACAATATTGTAGACATTTCTAACTACGTGATGTTAGAAACAGGTCAACCAATTCATATGTATGATTATGATAAATTAGCTAAAAAAGAATTTGTAGTAAAAACAGGATTTGATGAAAAAGCTATTTTATTAGATGGTGAAGAATATAAATTAGAACCTAATGATATCATTGTTTCAACAGATAATGGTGTTGGTTGTGTTGCTGGTGTCATGGGAGCTGATAGTACTAAGATTGATGAAAATACTCAAAATATCGTCATCGAAGTTGCTACATTTGATGGACCAAGTTTAAGAGAAACAGCAAGACGATTAAATTTATTAACAGATGCTTCTCAACATTATATTAAAGGTGCTTTAAATACAGCTAATTCTTTAAATATTTTAGAAAGATGTGCTAATTTATTAGAAGAACTTTCAGATGCTAAAGAAATCTATGAAACAGTTTCAACAACTTTATATATTGAAGATAAATATGTTTCAGTTTCTACACAACAAGTTAATGGATTACTTGGAACAAATATTCAAACAAATGAAATTGCAGAAATTTTTGATTCATTAAAATTCAAATATGAATTAAAAGAAGATACATTTAATGTAAAAATTCCAACATATCGTAATGATATTACAATGGCAGCTGACTTAATTGAAGAAGTTGTTCGTATGTATGGTTTTGATAACATTCCATCAACATTACCAGAAATGTCAATGACAATTGGAAAAAGAACTGAAATTCAAGAAAAGAAACATATGATGAAAGTTTTATTAAAAGACTTAGGATTACATGAAACATTAACATATTCATTAACATCACCATCACTTGTTCATGATTTCAATATTTTCCATGATCAAGAACCAGTTAAACTTGCAATGCCATTAGGTGAAGAAAGATCAGTGACAAGACAATCTATCATTGGTTCATTATTACAAGTCATTAATTATAACCAATCAAGAAATATGAAAGATGTTCATTTATATGAATTATCAACAACTTATTCAAAAGGTGTTGAATTACAAAATCTTGCAATTGCATGTACTGGTGAATACCATGGATTACCATTTAAACAAATTTCATACAAAGCAGATTACTATTTAGTAAAAGGATTTGTAGAAACAATTTTTGAAAGATTAGGAATCAATGAATCTCGTTATCGTCTAGAACGCGTAGAAAGTGATAATCAATCATTCCATCCTGGACGTAGTGCATATATTAAAGTACAAAATGAAATTGTAGGGGTCGTAGGACAAATCCATCCATTAATGGAAAAGAAATATGATGTTAAAGATGTTTATGTTGTTGAATTAAACTTATCTGCTTTATTAAATATCAAAACAGGTAAAGTGAAATATCAACCAATTCCACAATATCCATCTGTATCAAGAGATATTGCTTTAGTAATGGATGAATCAGTTCCAGCAAATGATGTATGTCAAAAAATTATTAAATCAAGTAATAAACTTGTTAAAGCAGCCAATATCTTTGATGTTTATGTAGGTGAACATGTAGATGCTGGTAAAAAATCAGTAGCGATTAATTTAACTTTCCAAGATGAAAAGAAAACATTACAAGAAAAAGAAATTAATGCTGCTATGGAAAAAATCTTAAAAGCAGTTGAAAAAGATTTTGGAGCAGTACTTAGAGGATAATTAGAAAAAGAGGTGCGACGGCACCTCTTTTTTACTTCAAAGTTAAAAGAAAAGTTTTCTAATTTGACGATAATATTGTCTACCTGCATTAAGATCACTTGGTGTTGAAGAAAATGTCATTGTATAACGTGAATCATTAAAGAAAGTGGTTGTTGGATGTTTTCCAGTATGACTTAATACAATTCCATAATGACTTAAAGTATCGATAGATTTTTTTGAAAGACCTTCGTTGACTAATAAATTAAAGATATCAGTTAAATATTTATTTCGATATCCAATAGGAGGGTTTTGTTTAAGAATTGTATGAATGATTTGTTGTTGTTTTTGATTATGATTATTTTTAAGTTCTTCTTTTAAAAGATATAGAAGAAGATCTTTTTGTTCACCTTCATAAAATTCTTTCTCATTTCCCTTTAAGATTAAAGGATAACATCCTTGTTGTTTAATATAGTTTTCTAATTCTTCATTTTGACTTTCTAAAACCAATATTTGATTATCTAAATTTTCAATATATTTTTGTAAATTCTTTTTCTTATCTTCTAAAGCAGATACTTGTTGTTCAATAGAAGAAGTTTCTTGAAAATCATTTTCTTTATGATTTTCAATTATTTTTTTAATAATATGATGTTGAAAATCTTTCATATTATAAGGAAAAGAATATGTACGTTGTGAAATATAACTTTGAATTTTTATGATTACTTTTTCTATGAATTCTTGAGAAGATTCATTTTTTAAAAAAGAAATCTTTTGTGATTCATGATTTAAATAAAGAATATAGCTATTATTTCTTAAATGAAAATATTCTTGAAATGCTTGATGAAAATTTTCATTTTCACTTGTAAGAATATAAGCAGTTGATTGAATTTCAGGTAAAATATCATTTTTTAAATCTTTTAAAGATGTATTTAAATAAATAATTGGAAGAACAGTTTTGTTTTCTATAAATTCAATAACTTGATTTAAATCATCAATATCTTTAATATTTGGTTGTGTGTATGAAAACTCATCATTATTTAAGAAATGATGATGGTCAAGATAAGTCATTAAATCTATCATTTGATGATGATTATTGATAGAAATATATATGTTTTGTTGAGTTTCATTAAAAATATATTCGTAATCATTTTTTTGATAATGAATACAAAAAGCTATAGTTGATTCATCATGATAAATTGTACAATTTTCTAAATGAATCATAGATGAATCTAATGAAAAATCATTTAAATGAAATAGTTCTTGAATGATTTTTGTAAATTGAATGATTGTTAGTTTTTTTACAGCAATCAAAGTTGATAAATGCTTCATAGTTGATGTTTCCTTTCAATAGCTTCTAAAAGATCTCTTTTACGATAAGTATCATCAGGAGATAAATTCATTAAAGTTTTACGAATAACTGAAAAAATAAAGTCTTGATATTCTTTATAATTATCTTGATGAATTGAAATCAATGGAGATTCATCATATTGTTTTAATAGATGATTGTATTCTTGATTTATGTTTGTAAGCTTTTCAAGAATATCTTTTTTATCTTGATATTCTTTTTGTAAATCAATTATTTCTTTTTCAATATTCTTTATTTCATCTAAGAATAATTCTTGAACTTCTACAGAGGACATAGCATCATCTTGATAAGATTGTAAGAGTTCAGATTGTTGAAGTTCTGAAAAAGAATAAAATTCATTTTCTTGTAACATATAATAACGAATATGTTGAATAAGTGTTTGTAGAAAAGATTTTTCATAAAATAGTTTTTCTTTTTCATGATTTGGATAAATAATTTGGATATAATCTATTTCTTTATTTGTTGGAATGACAATAATATGGCACATTCCATAGAGTTCTTGATTTAAAATAAAGGGATTAACAAGACATTTTTTGTTTTTATATAAAATCATTATGGGTAAATGATATGATTTTTTTAATAGTTGATTGACTGTTTTTTCATTAATAAAATGAGGTGTTGGTTGTATTGATAAGTCTTGATCTTTTTGAATATAATTACTTTCTAAAATCATTGGAAATATTTTAGGAATTGAGATTTTAGAAATATATTTTGATTCATTTGATATTTCTTTATAAAATGAAAGTTCAAGAACTTTTTGTTGATAATGATAGAGTATTTCGATTGTAAATTGATTCTTTTTGTAATTATGATCAGTAATAAATTGAATACCTAAGATATTTTTAGTATTAAAATCTTTAATTTCCAAGCTTTTATGTTCTTCTTTTAAAATATAATTTAAAGAATCATCATAATTTAAATCTTTCATTTTATTCTTTGTATGTTGTAACCAATAAATCACTTGTTCAATTAATAAATGAGGTGTCAATAAATCATTTACTTGTACCTTTGTATAATAAAATAACATAATATTATCTCCTTTAACTACTATCTTAATTTAAGCATATATTTTAATAATAAAAAAGAACTATCTTTTAGATAGTTCAATAATAGGTATATTTTGAAATTCTTTTTTTAAGATTTGATTGTCTATTAAAGATAATAATTTTGATGATTTGATTTCTAAATCTAAAGCAGGATGTTTAGCTGAAGAAAGGTTTGTGATTAAGGAATAATCACATGTTTTTTTGATTGTTTTTAAATAATTTTGCCCTTTTTGATTCATTTTTAAAATATGAAGGTAATGAATTGGAAAACAGTTTTTAATTTCTTCTTTTGTATTATTCATTAAAATGTGTAAAAGCATTCTTTGAATTCTTGTTTTTGTATAACGTTTACTTGTTAGAAGATTGACAAGTTCATCATAGTTATTGACTTTAAAAATGACTTTTTTTAATAGGTTTTCAATGCCTTCATCAACAAGATGAATCTTTTTTAAATCTGTAGGGCTTTGAATAATAATTTGATATTTTAAATAATCAAAGAAATCATTTTGATTATAAAGAAGATTATAATAAGACATATCTAATAAATAATCATGAACATCTTGTTTTTCTTTTAAAGCTTTACGCAAGGCTGTTGCAGAAGCTATTTTTGTAAGAGAGGTATCATGATAATCATTGGATCTTTTAATACAATGTAAAGTAATAGGATAATCATTTTCAATGACTTCTTTAACATAACCTAATCCTAATAAATCATTAGGTGTTTTTATGCTTTTATTTAATAATAAACTTAAAGCTTGATTACAGGCATCAGGATAACGTAATCCCTTTTTCATTGCCGTTTTAACATATTGGTTATAAGTGTCAGGATGATGTTTAATAGCGTAAGCAATTTCTTTAAATATATCAATATCACCACATTCACTACCAAAAACTAGATCAGTAATTCCTATATGGTAAAGTAAATCAATAGCCCCTTTACAAAAATAATCAGCACTTTGTATCGTATAAGCAAAAGGGAGCTCAATGACTAAATCAATACCATATTTAACAGCTAATTCACTTCTTTTAAATTTATCAATGATAGCAACTTCTCCACGCTGTACATAATTTCCAGACATGATAGCAATCGTTAAATCTGGTTTTACAATTTCTTTAGCCTTTTGTAAATGATAAAGATGTCCCGTATGAAAGGGATTATATTCAACAACAATTCCTAATATTTTCATAAATGATAGTCCTTTTGTTTAATGGTTTTAATAACTTTAAAGAAAGTTGAAACAATTAAAATAGCAGTTGCAAGTGCAAGAGCTGTTCCTACTGTTTGAAAAAGAGAATCAAGAAATAAATCTTGATCATGTGAAATTAAATAAAGCATTGTTTGATAAATTCCTTTACCAGGGACAATAGGGAAACAACCAACAACAATAAAAATAGTTGCAGGAGCTTTACATATTCTTGCCATTATTTCACTAAATAAAGCAACAACGATCATTGCACATAAATTTGACATAATATTACTTAAATAAGGAATTACTAGTAAATAAA
The DNA here is from genome assembly GCA_900544435.1 of uncultured Erysipelotrichaceae bacterium. Classification (GTDB taxonomy): domain Bacteria; phylum Bacillota_I; class Bacilli_A; order Erysipelotrichales; family Coprobacillaceae; genus Faecalibacillus. Next base: position 21,539 of record UQVG01000004.1, read on the forward strand.
CGATCCATCCTAGCATTCCACCAAGAGATGCTAAAAGTGCATAAGGTAAATGACGATGTACTCTAAAAACAAAAGAAAATCCTAAACATCCTAAAAAAGCACTTAAACATTGAATTACTTGTTCCATTAAATCAATCCTTTCAATAAAATACGCATCAATCCAACTCCTAAAGCAATAGCTGTTGCAATAAAAAAAGCTTCAACTAAACGTGCTTGACCGGAAACATAGTTTCCATCAATAATATCTCTTAAACTATTTGTAATTGCAATTCCAGGAGTTAAAATCATTAAACAACCAATAATTGTTGCATCTAAATTATAAATCAAATGATAATGATAAAACAAAATCGCTAAGATTGTTAAAAACATACTTGTAAGTGTTGTACGCATTAAAGCATTAATGCCTAGAATTTCATTGATCCACACAAAAAAATACATTAAAAAACCAATAATTCCAGCAATAATTCCTTCTTGAAGTCCTCCGCCAAAGAAAACAGCATAACCACCTGCTCCTAAACCATACCCTAAAAAAACAAGAGGCATAATAGGATGTATATTATTGATATCTTTTATTTGTTGTTCAATAAAATCATTAGAAGGTGTTTCATCACAAATTTGTCTAACAAGATTATTTAAAGAACAAAGAGCATCTAAATTTGTACGATTTTGTAAAGTCCTTTTAGTAAGTGAAGTACTTGTTCCATCTTGAAAAGTGACACTCATTGTAAAATAAGTAGGTAAAGCAAAGACACCTATATCTTGAAAGCCATAGCTTTGACACATACGTTCTAGACTTTCTTCTACACGGTAAATTTCTGCTCCATTTTTAAGTAATAATTTACCGATTTCAGCAATATTTTTTATTAATAATTGTTCATTCATTTTTTTATTTCACCAAAAGTTAGTATAACAATTATTGAGTATTTATGAAAGAAAAAAAGTACGTTTAAAAGGTATTTTTTAAAAATATAAAAACAGATTGCAAAGATGTAAAAATTAGGTATAATAGCTTTGATAAAGTAGGTGAAATAAATGGAAAGATTACAAAAATATATTGCTTCAAGTGGTTATACATCAAGAAGAAAAGCAGAGGATTTAATTAGAGAAGGTAGAGTTTCTGTTAATGGTCAAGTTGTAACTGAACTAGGAACTAAAGTTAAATCTGGGGATGTTGTTTTAGTTGATGGAGAAGCTATTGTTGGTGAAAATAAAGTTTATTATCTTTTTTATAAACCACAAGGATGTGTTTGTACATTAGATGATGAATTTGATAGACCGAAAGTGATTGATTATTTTGAAGATGTTGAAGAAAGAATTTATCCTGTAGGACGTTTAGATTTTGATACAACAGGTGCTTTAATTATGTCTAATGATGGTGATTTTGCGAATATGATCATGCATCCAAGAAGTCACTTAGAAAAAATCTATGAAGTAACAATTAAAGGTCTTATTAAAGGTGAAGATTTACATCACTTAGAAAAAGGTGTTTATTTAGAAGGTAAAAAAACAATGCCTTGTAAAATCAAAGTTACTTATAAAGATATAGAACATAAAACAACAGTTTTAAAAATCAAACTTTATGAAGGAAAAAACAGACAAGTTAAAAAGATGTTTGAAAGCGTAGGACATCCAGTAAAAAGATTACATCGTATTTCTGTAGGATGTGTCAATTTAAAAGGATTACGTCCTGGTGAATATCGTCGTTTAAAACCACAAGAAGTAAAAGATTTAAAAAAATTAGTTGGAAAATAAAATTCGACATCATTTTTATGCATAAGTGCTTATACTAATTGTTGGTGATAGAAATGAGAGTACAAATTATTGATGATAAACAATTAAAAAACTGCAGTATTTGTGATGCAACAGATGAATGGGTAGAAAATATATGTGTTAATGGAATCGAAGGGTTATATTGTGTTAAGTGTGATACTCTTACATTGCATGAACCACTTCCTTCGAAACTTGTATATTTAGCTTTTAAGAAAAAATGTATGCAAATAAAAGAAATGAAAGCCAATAATCAGTTGACAATGTAAAATATTGTATTAGAATAAAAACGTAAATAAAAAAGCAATGATTTAGGATATGTTTTATAAATGATTTGATTTAGAGAAAAGGTGGTTGGTGAAAACCTTGAGAATGTTTATAAGATACTCCCTAATAGCTACACTTGAAAAAGATTGTCGTTAACTGCGTTAAAGTTTTGAGGCTGAAAAGCAAATTAAGGTGGTACCACGAAACTCTCGTCCTTTGGATGAGAGTTTTTTATGTAAAGGAGAAGGAAAATGGTAGATTTTAAAGAAAATGAACAATTAAATACATTAAATCACTCTTGTGCCCATGTTATGGCACAAGCAATTAAACATCTTTATCCACAAGCTAAGTTTTGGGTAGGTCCTGTTGTAGCTGAAGGATTCTATTATGATGTTGATTTAGGTGATGAAGTTGTTAGTGATGAAGCTATCGCTAAAATTGAAAAAGAAATGAAAAAAATCTGTAAAGATGGTAAAAGAATTGTTCGTCGTGAAATTTCTAAAGAAGAAGCTTTAGAAATGTTTAAAGATGATGAATATAAATTAGATTTAATTTCTAATTTAGAAGATGGAACAATTACTTGTTATAGCCAAGGGGATTTTACTGATTTATGTAGAGGTCCTCATGTTGAAACAGTTAAAATGTGTAAAAACTTTAAATTAATCAAACATTCTGGAGCTTATTGGAAAGGTGATAAAAATAATAAAGTTTTACAACGTATTTATGGTGTTTGTTTCCCAACTGCTGAAGAATTAGAAGAACATTTAAATTTATTAGAAGAAGCTAAAGAAAGAGATCATCGTAAAATTGGTAAAGAAATGGAAATCTTCATGGTTGATGATTTAATTGGTAGAGGTCTTCCAATGTATTTACCAAAAGGATATGCTATCTGGCAAAAACTTGAAAGATACATCAAACAAAAAGAAAAGAAATTAGGTTACTTACATGTCTTAACTCCTGCTGTAGGAACAGTAAACTTATATAAAACATCAGGACACTGGGATCATTATAAAGAAAACATGTTCCCACAAATGGAAATGGATGGAGAATCATTTGTTTTACGTCCAATGAACTGTCCTCATCATATGATGATTTATGCAAATAAATTACATTCTTATAAAAACTTACCAATTCGTATTGGTGAAATTGCTCATGACTTTAGATATGAAGCATCAGGGGCTGTTAAAGGTATTGAAAGAGGAAGACATTTCTGTCAAAATGATGCCCATTTATTCGTAACACCAGAACAAATTAAATCAGAATTTAAAGGTGTTATTGATTTAATCTTAGATGTTTATAAAGATTTCAATATTACAGATTATCGTTGTGTATTATCACTTAGAGATCCTGAAGATAAAGAAAAATATCATGATGATGATGAAATGTGGAATAAAGCAGAAAATGAATTACGTGAAGTAATGAATGAACTTGGTATTGAATATACTGAAGAAATTGGGGAAGCTGCTTTCTATGGTCCTAAATTAGATGTTAATGTTAAACCAGCCATTGGTAATGAAATTACATTATCAACTTGTCAATTAGATTTCTGTTTACCAGCTAAATTTAACTTAACTTATGTAGCTGAAGATGGAACTAAGAAAACACCAGTTGTATTACACAGAGCTATCTTAGGTTCATTAGATCGTTTCATGGCTTATATCTTAGAAGAAACAAAAGGAAACTTACCATTATGGTTAGCTCCTACACAAGTAAAAGTATTACCTGTTAAAAATGAATATCATTTAGATTACGCTAATGAAATCTATCAATTATTATTAGATGAAGGTTTTGAAGTAGAACTTGATTCAAGAGATGAAAAATTAGGATATCGTATTCGTGAAGCACAAATGCAAAAAGCAAACTATATCCTTGTTTTAGGTAATAATGAACGTGATGAAAGAACTGTTACTTATCGTAAACATGGTGAACAAAAAGCAACAACAGTTACTATTGATGAATTTGTTTCAATGTTAAAACAACAAATCAAAGATAAAAAATAATAAAAATGGACGATTACGAAATGAATGATTTAATTTCGTACGTCCTTTTTTTTGCATATGAAAAGGA
>UQVG01000005.1 GCA_900544435.1 uncultured Erysipelotrichaceae bacterium
GTATTAAATTTAATGAATTAAATATCATTCGTTTTGTAAATGCAAGTAATGAACCAGTATACCAAAAAACAATTTGTCAGGAGTTTCAATTATCACATTCGACAGTTGTGGGCATTGTTTTTAGATTAGATGATGGAGGATGGTTATTAGTTGGTAATAGTCGTTTTGATAAACGACATACACAAATCACAATTACTGAAAAAGGAAAAGATTTGATTCAAAATACAAATGATATTTATCAAGAAATTATAAATAAGATTAAAATAATTCTTTCTGAAGAAGAAATGAATAAATATATTGATTCAATAGATCAAATAAAAGAATTATTTCAATAGGAGGTCGTTATGGGAACTTTTAAATTTTCAATGAGAATGTTAGTGAAAGATTATAAAAAGAGCATTTTTTATGGAATTACTTTAGTTTTCGCAGTTGCTGTTTGTTTTGTGTTTTTTAATATTATTAATAATGCAGATTTAGCAGATCAGACGATTGCAAGAAGTGGTGGAACATGGAGTGATGTACAAATGCCATTTTCATCAGTGTTATCATTTTTGATTATTTGTTTTTGTTGTTTTATGGTTTTCTTTGCAAATAATTTCTTTTTATCAAGAAAAACCACAGAATTAGCCATTATGGCAATGTCAGGTTCAGGTTATATTAATTCTACAATGTATGTTTTATATCAAACCTTTACCTTATTACTTTTAGCATCACCACTTGGTATTTTAATAGGACGATGTGTTGTTCCTTTTTCTAATGCCTATATGTATCAAATGTTAAATGTTCATAAAGATCCCTCTTATATTCCTCAAGAAGCATATCTTTATTCATTTATTCTTGTGGCGATTGTTTTATCAATGATTTGTGTTTTAACAGCAGGCTTTTTACATAAAAATGATATTCAAACTTTACTTTCTCAAGAAAAAGAAATGAAGGTTAAAAGAAATACAAAGAAAAGTAAAGTTATTTTATTTTTTGGAATTTATATTTTTGGAATTGTGATGATGTTTATGAATCCTCATGAACCAACGGCTTATATTGCACCCACAATTGTTGGTTTAAGTGGTGCAGTTGGAGTGATTCGTTATGTTTTACCTGATATTGTTAGAAATTTAAAAAGAGGGATTTTTCTTACTAAGAGATATGTTTTGATTTCTATTTCTAATTTAAATTATTCTATTCAAAGATCATTATTATTGTTTTCATTAATGACTGTTGCTGTTACAGGAATGTTAGCAGTACTTGCAGCAAATCAAAATGCTCCACGTGAATTTACAACGGGTGTGATAGGTTATATTGTGGTTGTTGTTTTATTAGTGGTTTCGATTATTTATAAATTATCTATGGAAGCTTTAACTAGGAAAACTCTATTTGTGAATTTATGGAAAATTGGATATACCAGAAAAGAACTTAAAAAGATTGTAAGACAAGAAGTGATCAGTTATTACTTTGTTTTAATACTTATACCGCTTGTTTATATTATTTTTATTTCAGGTAGATTTATTTATTATGGTGATATGTCATTACAATTTGCTGTTATTTATACTTTATCTTATATAATTCCTGTTATTCTTTCAGGATTTATAACTTATGTTCAATATATAAATGCAGTTGTTAAACCAATTAAAGGAGGAAAATAAGATGGAAAGAAAAGAAATACTTGTTGCTGATAAAATTACTAAAATATACGGAATAGGAACAAAAACACTATTTGAAGCTTTACATGAAGTATCACTTACAATGTATGAAGGTGAATTCGTATGTATTATGGGACCTTCTGGTGCAGGAAAATCAACTTTTATTAATAATCTTTCAACAATTGATATTCCTACAAAAGGGAAAGTCTTTATTAATGGAAAAGAAGTTCGTGTGATGTCTGAAGGTGAAATCGGTAAGTTTAGATATGAAAATTTAGGTTTTATTTTCCAAGAATTTAACTTATTGGATAGTTTAACAATTTTTGAAAATATTGCGGTTCCTTTAACTCTTGCCAATGTAAATAAAAAAGAAATAACACAAAGAGTTCAAGAAGTAGCTAAAAAATTAAATGTTGAACAAACATTAGATAAATTTCCTAATGAATGTTCTGGTGGGCAAAGACAAAGAGTCGCTATTTGTAGGGCTTTAGTCACAAATCCTAAATTGATAGTAGCAGATGAACCAACAGGAAATCTAGATAGTAAAAATTCTCATGAAATTTTATCTTTATTTAAAGAACTTAATGAAAAAGAAGGGGTTTCTATTTTAATGGTTACACATGATAGTAAGATTGCATCTTATTCATCAAAACTTCTTTATATTAAAGATGGTATTATTGATCGTACAATTGAAAGAGAAGGATTATCACAAAAAGAATATTTTTATAAAATAGTTGATATTAATTCAAGTGAATCACAAGAATTGTTTGAATAATGGGTATTCTTAAATTATCTTTGATTTCATTAAAAAAAGATATGTCAAAAAGTATTTTCTACTTTTTGACATTCTTACTTACAACTATTTTTATATTTTCTTTTTTTAATTTAACTTTTAATCCATATTCTGGTATTCATTTAGGAAAAGATGATACAACATTAGTAACACCTATTGCAGTTTTTGTTATTGTAATAGCTATGTTGTGTGTCTTTCTTGCTAATAATTTTTATGTTTCTAATAAAGGAAAAGAAGTTTCAATTATTTTAATGTCAGGAGCAAGTATATATCAATTAGGCTTTTATTTGTTTTTACAAGTTTTTATGATTATGATTTGTGCTATACCACTAGGACTTCTATGTGGCTATTTATTGATTCCGACAATCAATTCATTATTTATGATGACATTTAAATATAGTGGCCAATTATTTTATCTTTGTAAAGAAACAATGCCTGCAACAGGTATGATTTTAGCTTTTGAAATCATGTGGTGCTCGATGCTTAATTTAGGGTATTGTGTGCGTAGTACAATCAATACAATGTTGCATGATGAAAATAAAATAGATTTGAGTGGATTAAAAGGTCCACAAATCACTCAAAAAATCTTTATAATCTTATATATTATACCAATGATTCTATTTGTCTTTGTAAAAGATTCAACATCTTATATGTTTATTGCTGCTTTTGGGTTAATTGGTATATCAGGAATTGTTAAAAAAGTAATACCTGATTATATTAGAAATAGACAACATCAAAAATCTTTAGAAGATCCTATTGATTTAATAGCTTTTGGATTTTTCCATAGTGATATTCAAAAGATCTTTAGTCTTTTAATGATTTCACTTTTATCATCTATTTTACTTACATGTATTACAGTTTATACAATAAAACAACCATTAGTTTCAATGGTTGCCTTAATGTCTTATATTTCAGTAATGATTTTAATGTCACTTACAATTGTTTTTAAAATAGGAATGGAATTATATAAAAGAAAAAGTAATTTTGATCATTTATGTCGATTAGGTTTTTCGATTCAACAATTAAAAAAGATTATTCATAAAGAAATGATTTGTTTCTATGGTGTTATTTTATTTATACCGCTTTCTTATCAATTAATTATTTTATGTAATCTTTTATTACGACATCAAATTACGATTTTATTGTTTTTTATTATCTTGTTTATTCAAATAATTCCTTTGATAATCAGTTATTTTTTAAGTGTCAGACTTTATAGTTCAATCATTCCTCAATCAAGCATTATTGAAAAATAATTATTTAAAGAATCTTTTAAAAAAGGATTCTTTTTTCTTTATTTCAAAAGGATTACATGGTTGGTTTTCTTTTAAATCATAGAACTGAACTTCATGATTTTCTGTATCAAAAATACAATAAGTAGGATGAGGATAATTTCCTCTAGGGAAAGTCACACTTCCAGGATTAATAAAGAGAGTATTTTCTTTTTTATAAAAAGTAGGATTATGACTGTGACCAAAACAAACAACATCTATATGATGGTTAAATGCATAATTTTCTAAATCATACATTGATTCATCTATATGGAAAAGATGGCCATGACAAATAAAGAAATTTAAACCATCGATTGTAAGGGTTAAATCTTTGGGAATATCAGCAAAATCATTATTTCCTCTTACATTATAGAAGTTTTTGATTTCTAAGGGAGAATAGGGCATATAGATATCACCACAGTGAATATAGTAATCAGCTGGATGTTGATTGATTAATTTTAAAAGTGTTTGTTTTGTCATAGAATGACTATCAGATAAAATCATAATTTTCATAAATGTACCTCCTTAATATGTTATAATTATTTTATCATAAAATAAGAAAGTGGGGTATTTTATGGATTCTTTTATTCAATTTAAAGATGTCAAAAAGACATATAAAGTAGGAGATATTGAAATTCATGCGAGTAACGGTGTGAATTTTGAAGTTAATAAAGGAGAGTTTGTGGTGATTGTTGGACCAAGTGGTGCTGGAAAAACAACAATTTTAAATCTTCTTGGTGGGATGGATCAAGCAACAAGTGGCTCTATCATGGTTGATGGACAAGATGTGGCTTTGTATGACGAAAAGAAATTAACACAATATCGCAGAGATGATATCGGTTTTGTGTTTCAATTTTATAATTTAGTACAAAACTTAACAGCTTTAGAAAATGTAGAACTTGCTTCACAAATATCTAAAGATCCTTTAGATGAAAAAATGGTTTTAAAAAGAGTAGAGTTAGAAAATCGTATGAATAACTTTCCTGCGCAATTATCAGGTGGAGAACAACAACGTGTAGCGATTGCTAGAGCAATTGCGAAAAATCCTAAATTACTTTTATGTGATGAACCAACGGGAGCTTTAGATTATTTAACAGGGAAAGCTATTTTGGCTTTGCTTAGAGAAATGTGTGATAAGTATAAAATGACGGTTATTGTGATTACTCATAATAGTGCTTTAGCTCCAATGGCAGATCGTGTGATTCATTTAAAAAATGGAAAGGTTGATCAAATGTTTTTAAATGAACATCCTCAACCTATTCAAGAAATTGAGTGGTAATAATGAAAAGAAATGCTTATGTTAAAAATCAAGTAAGAATTATTAAAAAAACAAAAGCACGATTTTTATCTATTTTTTGTATTGTTTTTTTAGGAGCTTCATTTTTTGCAGGACTTCGACAAAGTCCTTTGATTATGAAAGAATCAATGCACGATTATTTACAAACATATAAATGGAATGATTTGGATTATATTGCAACATATGGTTTTGATGAATCAGTTGTTAAAAAGATTGAAAAAGTAAAAGAAGTAGAAGCTGTTGATTATGGTTTTCGTTTTGATGTTTTAATGTCATATGATGAAAAAGCAAATATTGGGATGACAGTTTATAGTGATGATGATTTTACAAAGGGTGTGGATCTACCTGAATTATTAAAGGGGAGATATCCTCAAAAAGATAATGAATGTTTGATGGATTATCAGTATATAAAAAAATCATCTTTGAAATTAAATGATCAAGTTACTTTGGAAAATGACTATAATAAAAAAACGTATAAGATTGTAGGAATTGTTAATGATAGTCGTTATATGAGTAATTTAGAAAGAGGAACAAATAGTTTAGGTGATGGAAATAATAGTGGTTTTATTCTTGTTTTAAATCAAGGAAATGAGCATATGGCTGTTCCTGATGAATTGTTTGATTTACATAATCAAAAGACTTTTTATAATGATTTGCGTATTCATTTAAAAAATGAAGATCATTTATATGAGTTTGATGATGATTATGATGAGTATGTAAAACCAATTAATAAAAAAATCAAGGCTATTTTAAAAGACTATAATCTTGATTTCTATAATCAAACAAAAGAAGATGCTTTAAATAAAATAGCTGATGGTGAAAAAGAGTATCAAGATGGTTTGAAACAATATCAAGAAGGAATGAATGCTTATCAAGATGGTATGAATCAATATCTTGATGGTAAAAAGCAATATGATCAAGGATATCTTCAATATCAACAAGGTTTAAAAGAATATCAAAGTGGTTTAAAACAATATCAAACAGGTTTAAGTCAATACCAAACAGGGTATCAAAAATACCAAGAAGGGCTTAAACAATATCAAGCAGGCTATCAGACTTATTTGGATTATGTAGAAAAAGTTGATCAGTATGATGCTTCTATACAAGCTGTTGAAACTGCGTTAAGTCAATTTGGTGGTTATGAACAAGCTAAAAATATTCCAAGTGATTCACCTTATTATCAACAAGTACAAACTTTGATTGCAAGCTATGATCAATTAAAACAAAATGAATCACAAATCAATACTTTAAAAACACAATTACCTGTTATTAAACAAGAACTTGATCAAAATAAAACGATTTTAGATCAAACAAATGTTCAACTTGTACAAAGCAAACAACAATTAGATGCTTCAAATCAAAAAATAAAGGCTTCTAAAGCACTTTTAGATCAAACAGGAATCAAACTTGCTGATTCTAAAAAACAATTAGAAGAAGCTAAAAATACTTTAGATAGCAACTTACCACAATTAGAAGAAGCTAAAGTAAAATTAGATCAAGCACAAAGTGATTTAAATAAAGCTAAACAACAAGTAGCTGATTTACAAAAAGGAAAAATCATTACCTTAACTAAAAATGAAAGTGCAGCGATATTAAGTTATAGTGGAAACTGTGATTCAATCTCTGCTTTATCAATTCTATTCCCAGTGCTCTTTTTCTTAGTGGCAGCTCTTGTTTCAATGACAACAATGACAAGAATGGTTGAAGAACTAAGAGTACAAAATGGAACATTAAGAGCATTAGGTTATAAGAAAAAAGATGTAATTATGCAATATCTAATTTATGCTTTTCTAGCAACTTTCTTTGCTAGTAGTATTGGAATTGTTTTTGGAACATATTTTTTCCCAAGTATTATTTACTATTTATATCGTATTATGATGTTTGATATAGGAGCACCAACACGTATTATTTTTGAACTAGCAACATGTATGCAAACATATATCATTTCAGTAGTTATTATTTTATTTGTTACTTTTATGGTATGTTATAAGGAATTACAGGCTGTTCCAGCACAAATTTTAAGACCTAAAGCTCCTAAGTTAGGAAAAAGAATATTACTTGAAAGAATTACTTTTATTTGGAAAAGATTATCATTTAATCAAAAGGTTACAATGAGAAATATCTTTAGATATAAAAAGAGATTCTTTATGTCTGTTATTGGAATAGCAGGTTGTACAGCATTAATTGTTGTTGGTTTTGGTATTAAATACTCTGTTTCTCCACTAGCAAGTGAACAATATGGCAATATGTGGATTTATGATGGCGTTGTTAATTATCAAGATGATTTAACTCCAACAACTAAAAAACAAGCACAAGATGATTTTAAAGCGCAATCTCAAGTGAAATCGACAATGGGTATTTATAATAAAACGATTACGATTGATCAACAAATGGCGACAGTTGAAATTCCAAGTGAAACAAAAAGTTTTGATCAATATATTCATATGAATGATTATCAAACAGGAAAAACTTTAAAACTTAAAGATGATGGTGTTTATATTAATGCAAAACTTGCTGAAATATTAGATTTAAAAGTTGGCGATCAACTTACATTATCATTAGATAATAAAGATTATAAAGTAAAAATTGCGGGTATTTATAAGCTCTATTTTAGACATTATATTTATATGTCTCCAAAATACTATGAAAATTTAACTAAAGAAGAAGTTCATTATAATAGCCAATATTTTAAATTAAATAAAAAAGCAAGTGAAAAGAAACTTACAAATTATTGTGATCATCATGAAAATATAACTTCTATTCAATATGTCAGTGGTATTTCAGAAGGATTCTATAGTCAAATGGAAAGTTTAGATAGTGTTGTCTTTATTTTAATTGTTTGTGCAGGATCATTAGCGTTTATTGTTTTATATAACCTTACAAATATTAATATTCAAGAAAGAAAAAGTGAAATTGCGACGATTAAAGTTTTAGGATTTTATCCAAAAGAAGTTTATGATTATGTTTTTAGAGAAAATATTATTTTAGCTTTTATTGGTTCAATCGTGGGACTTGGATTAGGTAAAATTATTCATGCTTATTTAATAAGAACGGTTGAAGTAGATATGGCAATGTTTATTAGAACGGTTAATATAAGATGCTATGTGATTGCAATTGTTTTAACAATGGCCTTTACTTTCTTGATTAATCTTTATATGAGAAGAGTTCTTAAAAAGATAGATATGGTAGAGTCTTTAAAGAGCATAGAGTAATCATAAAAATTATTTAGGATAACGTAAAATTAAGAAATTTTTTAAAGAAAATTAAAAAAAGTTTAATTTCTTAAATCCCTTGCTATGGTTGACATTCAAGGGATTTATCCCTTGTATAGACAGGGGTAAGGGTGGATTTTATGTTGATTTTACGTTATAATACATATGTATTTGTTGAAAGGAGGAGACGAATGGAGAGAAATATTAAGGAAAGAGTTAGTCAATATGTAGATGAATACAAAGTCAAAGAGAAGTTAACTCAATTTTTCCAAGAAAAAATTGTCAATAGAAAAGCGATGTTTATACCTATTACAGGTGTTGCAACATTTATGTTAGTAGGATACGCTGCTGCTGATACAAAAGCACCAGAAATCACATCTGATCAAATTGAAATCCCTTATGGAGAAAAATTTGATGTTGATACTGTAGATGTAACTGACAATCGTGATAGCAGAGATGACATTCAAGTAAATGCTGATCTTGCATCATTAAATGTTGAACAATTAGGAGATTATAAGGTTACTGTAACAGCTACTGATTCATTTAATAATGAAACAACAAAAGAAGTTACAGTAAAAGTAGTGGATCAAGAAGGTCCAAAATTTGAAACGTTAGGTTCAAATGAAGGTTATGTAGTTGAAGTTCCTGTTAATGGAAGTAATGATTTGTCAAGTTATGTAAAAGCAACTGATAATGTAGATGGTGATGTAACACCATTTATGGAAGCTGATAAAACTTTAGATACTTCTAAGTTAGGAACACAAACAATTACTTTAAAAGCAACAGATGTTTCAGGAAATGAAACAGAAAAAACAATTGATTTTGCTGTAACAGATAGTAGTGCTCCTGTTATTACTTTAAAAAATGGAGCAAATGTTACATTAAATTATGGATCAAATTTCAATTTATCTGATTATGTAGATGTTACTGATAACTTTGATGGTGCTATTCAACCTCAAGTAGAAGGAAACGTTGATAATCATAAAGATGATGGTGTTCAAACTTTAACAATTAAAGCAAAAGATTCATCTGGTAATGAATCAACAGCTCAATTGAATGTTACTGTAAAAGATACAGAAGCACCAAAAATTTCTTTATCAAAATCAGAAGTTTCTGTAAATGCAGGGACAAGTTTAGATTTATCTAAATACTTATCAAGTGCAACTGATAACAAAGATGGAGATGTAAAAGGAAAAGTATCAATTCCTTCTGTAAATACTTCAAAAGCTGGTACTTATACAGCTACTTATACAGTAAGTGATGCTGCTGGAAATCAAGGTAGTGCATCGTTATCTGTAAAAGTAAATGCAGTGCGTTCATCATCTAAAAAAGGTTCTGTAGCAACTGGTTCTACTTCTAGACCAAATTATTATGGAACATCAGTTATTGGTGCTGCTTATTCAAGACTTGGTTGCCCATACGTATGGGGTGCTGAAGGACCAAATACATTTGACTGCTCTGGTCTAGTAAAATGGTGTTATGCTAAGGCTGGTAAATCTTTACCACATTCATCAAGTGCGATGAGATCTTGCGGTACTGTTATCAGTGTTTCAAGTGCACAACCTGGAGATATCTTATGGAGACCAGGACATGTTGCCATTTATATCGGTGGAAATCAATACATTCATGCTCCACGTACAGGAGATGTAGTAAAAGTTTCATCTGGTGTAAGTAGCTTTACATGTGCAATTAGACCTTAATATTAAAAGTCGTGGAAAGATCACGGCTTTTTTTTGTGACTTAAAAAAATATTACCAAATGTTGCCGTAAAGCTCCCAGCTTCAGCTGTGGAGATATAAGGCAACTTTTTTAAGATTTTATTAATAAATCATATCGGCAGATAACTTTTGATAGTATAATATATCCATAAAATACAAATCAAATAATAATGTGATTTATTTCTGCAAATATCATGTTGTATTCTGTCCAAAATATTGACGTCCCGTTCTTGTAGATGGTGTGGATGATTGCTTAAAGGAGCTGATTAAACAAACCTGTGATCAATTGAATGTCGAAATCATTGAAATGGAAATCATGCCAGATCATGTACATTTGCTTATGGAAGTAGATCCACAATATGGTATTCACAAAGCAGTTAAAAGAATCAAGGGCTATTCTTCCAGGGTGTTGAGACAGGAGTTTCCCTGGTTAAGATCAAGGATCCCGACGCTATGGACCAATAGCTATTTTGTATCTACAGTAGGTGGTGCACCACATTCTGTAATCAAGCAGTATATTGAAGATCAAAAAAATGTTTAGGTGATATCTATGCAATTAACAGAAACAGTCAAGCTTTATCCAAACAAATATCAAACAGAATTGATCAAGGAAACGATGTCAGAATATATTTCTACAGTCAATCATCTTGTTTTTGATGCGGTCAATGGAAGATCTATTACAAAAATAACAACGGCAGATGTAAAGGTGAATCTTCCAAGTGCCTTATGTAATCAGTGTATCCGAGATGCCAAATTCATCATAAGAAAATACAATAAGGCATTAGGAAATTCAGATACTAAAGTAAAACTTCCTGTTTTGAAAAAAATGTGTTGTTATATCAATAATCAAAATTTTAGAATCAATGATGACAGTATTGGCTTTCCAGTAATAATCAATGGAAAGTCAAAACGTATATCAGTCAAAACAAAAATATCAGAAAGACAGAAATCAATTTTTTCATCCAGCAAATTAGGAACGATGCGCATTGTTGTAAAAGGACATGATCTAGTAGCACAGATCGTCTATGATGCAAAAGAAGATGCTGCTTCTTCAAATAATAATGTCATGGGTGTTGATCTTGGAATCAAATGTCCTGCTGTAAGCTACTGTCCAGATGGAAGTGTCAAGTTTTATGGAAATGGTAGAAAAAACAAATATATAAGAAGACACTACAATAATCTTCGAAAAAGATTTCAGAAAGCTAAGAAGCCAAAGGCAGTTGTTAAAATCAACAACAAAGAACAACGTATCATGAAAGATATAGATCATAAGCTAAGTCGTGAAATCGTAAATACAGCAAAAGCTCATGACGTATCAGTAATCAAATTAGAGCGACTTCAAAACATACGCTCTACGACAAGAACAAGTCGAAAAAACAATCATAGCCTGCATATATGGTCATTTTATAGACTAGCACAGTTTATAGAATACAAAGCAAAACTGGCAGGCATAGAAGTTGAGTATGTAGATCCAGCATATACAAGTCAGATCTGCCCAATATGTGGAAGTGTTCATCATGCAAATGACAGAAGATATACGTGCAGATGTGGATTTCATACGCATAGGGATCTGTTGGGAGCCATAAACATATGCAACTCAACTGAGTATATTGGTAACAGATATACTGCCTAGAGAACTATAGGTTCTGCTCTAGGAAGGGTAATGGCATACCCCTATCTTGCACTGCGACCTATCAGAAATGAAATGGTCAGCCAACAATGTTGGCAGGTAGCAAGAATCCCCTGTCTTTAGACATGGGGAGTGTCAATGATCAAAGATATGCTTGTTATTTTGGCTTTGATAACGAAGAAACACAAATATTATTAGAATATTATGGGATGAAGTTAAATGCAAATGTTAAAGAAATGTATGATGGCTATAAAATGGGAGACAAAGAAATCTATAATCCATGGTCAATTTTAAATTATACAGATAATAAAAAATTGATTCCTTATTGGGTCAATACGAGTGTTAATACAATGATTAAAGAAGCAATCAAAGATGCAAATTATGATTTTAAAGAACAATATGAAAAGCTTATAAAAAATAACTATTTAGAAACAACGGTTGTTCTACAAACAAGTTTTTATGAAGTTAAGAATACACCATCTTTATGGGGACTTTTAGTTAATGCAGGATATTTAACAATAACAAAAATTATCAATGCTCTAGGTGATCGTTATCGTATTGAAATTCCCAATAAAGAAGTAAGAAAAGAATTTATTAATTTAACAGAATTCTATTTAGGATTGCAAATGGGGCAAATGAATAATGTGGTAGAGAGTTTAATAGAAGAAAATAAAGAAGATTTTTTGATAGTTATCAAAGTATCTTGATGTTACCAAGTTATCATGATTTAAAAAATGAAAATAGTTATCATATGATGATGTTAGGAATGTGCGCGTGTTTATCAAATAATTATAAAATTATTTCAAATCGAGAAGAAGGTAAAGGAAGATGTGATTTAATTATACAAGCATACGATAAGAAAAATACATCTTTTGTTATAGAATTTAAGTATCTTAAAGAAGGAAAGAAAAATCTTCAGGAAGAACTTAATAGACTTGCCAGTATTGCTATTCAACAAATTAAAGAAAAACAATATGATGTTGATTTAAATGGTAATGTTATTTATATAGGTTTAGCACATCATGGCAAAGATGTTGCTATAGAGTGGAAAAACTAAAAGAGCACGTTTGTGCTCTTTGTTATTTATTTGCCATTTCTACAATACCTTTAATACCACTTTTAACCATATTTTTAACAGCTGTATTTGTATAGAAAGCCATATGTTGAGTCATGATAACATTAGGAAATTGATGAAGGTAAGCCATATTTTTATTAGCTAAAATATCACTTCGATGATCAATATGAGTAATACCTTCTTCACCTTCAATAACATCTAATCCTAAAGCACCTACTTTTTTATTTTCAATGGCTTCAATAATATCTTCTGTATCAATAAGTTCTCCACGAGAACAATTAATTAAAATGACATCATCTTTCATTTTTTGAATTGTTTCTTTATTAATTAAATGATACGTATCCTTTAATAAAGGAAGATGAATACTGATTGCATCACTTTCTTTTAATAAAGTATCCTTATCTACATAAGTAGCATATTTTTTAACATCTTCTTTTTCATGAACATCATAAGCCAAAATACGACAACCAAAACCAGAAAGAAGTTGAATAAACGTACGTCCAATATTTCCAGTTCCCATCACACCAACTGTTAAATCATGAAGTTCTTTTCCTTGTAAACCACCTAATGAATAATCATTAACTTGTCCTCTCCATAAAGCTTGTTTATAGTTTCTCATACACATTAATAAAAGCATCAATGCAAATTCAGCAACTCCATTAGGTGGATACTTCGCATTACATACTTGAATACCAATTTCTTTAGCGTGATTTAAATCGATATGATTTAAACCAATTGTACGTGAAGAAACATATCGAATACCAAGACTATACCATTTATCTAGTAACTTTGCATTAATATCTCCTTGTCCTAAAATAGTTACCCCAATACATCCATCAACATTATCAGCGTTTTCTAATGTTGGGACTTGATGATTTAAAATGAGTTGAACATCATATTTCTTTTCATATTCTTTAAAATAATCCATTTCATCGCTTCTTACTTCATAAGCATATATTTTCATAATTAATCCTCCATTTTTAATCTTACAATATATAATCCATCTTGGAATGTATCAACATAAATATAACCACGATCATCAACTAAACAATCTTCAGTAATCGCAACTTTAGATCCTGGTAATAAAGTACCCTCTTCATTGTTAAAAAGATCAACTTCAGGATCAGGTGGCATAAAGTATGCAATTTCTTTAGGAATAAATGGATCAGTTGTATCAAAAACTCTAAGTCCTGCTCCAAAATAACAATTATAAATCAATCCCTTATAAGGTTCATAACAATCTTTACCAAAAGCATCAAATAAATTATGAGGGCCAAAAGGAACACGGACACCATCGACAACATTAAAGTTTTTTCCATGAGTATATCCATCAGGCACTTCTGGATATGGGAAAATGGAAATAAGAGATGGATTAGCAGGATCAGTTGTTTCTACAATTCCAATGGTATTCATTGGTTGAGTAACAAGTTTTTTAAATAATCCTTCTTTATTATCATTAGAAAAATAACGTGGTCTTTCTCCTTCAGTAGAAACAACACCATAAGGTAGATCACCTAAAGGCATATAAGTATGAACTGACATCCCAGCAGCTCCTCCACCAAAAGGAGGATTCATTGGTAAACATCCAATTAATTGAGGATTTGTAGGATCACTGACATCAATTTGACAAGCTCCAAAATTAGCCACTGCAGCATAACAAATATTATCTTTAACAGTTACTGCATGAACTGTGGCCATTTCTAAAAATTCTTTAGAACCAAAAGCAACATGTCCACCACCAGGTTTATTAGCGCGATATTGATTATCAGCCCACCATGATCCAACTTCCACTGGATGTGTAGGATCTTGAATATCGATAATTCTTAAAATAAAAGTTAAAAATCCAGGTTTATTACCTACACAATAAACATATCTTCCTCCATTATAGAAGAAACGGTGAACACCAGCCATACCTTTACATTCAAATTTACCTAATAATTTTGGATTCATTGGATCTGCTTCAATATCCCAAATCATCATTCCACCCCAAAAAGGAAGTGTATTTCCTTTAGGTGTCCCATGTAAAACATCCATGGTTCCACCATGAGCTGTAATTAAATAACCATCTCCAGATTGAATTTTAGGTAAACTTTGACCATCTCTAATACCTTCTTTGACCCAAGGACCTTCTACCCATTTAGAAGGAGTAGGATGATAAGGATCTGTAACATCTATAATATTAAAACCATTATGTCTAAAACAAGCAACATATAAATAATAACGACCTTCTTTACTTTTATGAAGAGTCATTTGAAAACCAGGTTTTCCATTTAAACCTTCATAAGCAATAAATTCCATATTCTTCATTAACATTTCTTTTCTTTGTGACATTTTCTTTCCTCCTTTATCTACTTCTATTTTAAAACAAGATTCAAAAAAGTAAATTAACATTAAATTAATGGCATTAAACAAATTCTAATGCTAGAATAAAAAAGAGGTGATTTCAATGAATAGTCAAGAACTCAAATGTTTTGTTGTTGCTGCAGATCGTTTAAATTTTACAAGAGCTGCCAAAGAACTCTATGTTACACCACCTACAGTTACTCATCATATTCAACATTTAGAAGATGAATTAGGGGTTAAACTTTTTATAAGAGATAGTAAATCCGTTCAACTGACTACAGCAGGAGAAATTTTTTATCATGATGCTCATGATATATTATTACGTATGGAGGAAATTCCTAATCGTTTAAAAGCAGTTAAAATGGATGGACAAAGAATTTTAAAGATAGGGTGTACAATGAAACAAGATACAAAAGTGTTAACGAAAGCTCTACGTTTATTTCATCAAGAAAATTCTATGGTTTCTCCTCGAATATATTTAGATGACTATTTTCAACTTGTTAATCGACTTGTTGAAAATCAACTAGACCTTATTATGGGCACAAAAGCAATGATTCAAGATAGAACAGAATGTCAGTTTCAAAAACTTTTTACATGTTCAATGAAAGCTTTGATTCCAAAAGAAATAGCGATTGTTGATCAAAAAAGCCTTTCAATTAATGATCTACAAAATTATTCTTTTATTACTTTAAGACAAAAAAGTATTCCTAAATTAAAAGAAGATGAGCTTGAGCGCTTTTTATCAGCCAAAACAAGAGAAAAAAATGTTATTAGACAAGATGATGTAGAAGCAGTACTTGCTTTAACATTAAGTGGCTATGGGATTGGTATTTTACCAGAATATGCTTTTTGTAAAGAAGATTTAGATGAAACAGTACAAGTGGTTGATATTCAAGAAAGTTTAGAAATAGATTATGGAATTATTTATCTTAAAAAAGATAAAAATTTATTGGTTAGAGAATTTATAAAGTGTCTTAATTCTTTTTTATAAATACGAAAAAAGAAGGAATTACACATTGTTTGATAAAATAGATATTGTGTATTTTAGCTATTTCGATTATTATATTATTACTAAGCACTTGGAGGTACCATATGAAAATTGCATTACTTACAAAGCCAGGATTTTCAGGAAGTATGCTGGTAAGAAAAATACAAGAAGTGGCTAAAAGTCAATTATTGAATATAGAAGTTTTTTTAAATGAACATTTACAAGAAGCAGATGTTGTTTTATTAACACCACAAAGAAATGAAGATTTAAAAGAAATTAAAAAAATTGTAAAAGTTCCAGTAGGTGTTATTTCTTTAAGAGATTATGGTTTATTAGATGGAAGTAGTATTATTAAACAAGCAAAACAGTTGATTCAAAAATAGAATGAACTGTTTTTTTATGACATTTGTCATATTTACATATATGACAAAAATCATTAAAATTAAAGTAATAGTGGAGGGGAAATCATGTTTTTTTCTAAGAACAGAGCTTTAAAAATAACATGTGTTATCAGTTTATTAATGATTACTTTTGTTTATCATCGTTATATAAATGCCGAAAATAATACGCATCAAATAAAATTTGGTGCAACTTATATGACAATGAATAATACCTTTTATAAGGCTGTTAATAATGAAATAGAAAATGTTATTAATGATCATGGGGATGTTTTATATACAAGAGATCCTGCGTTAGATGCTAAAAAACAAGAGGAACAAATCAATGATTTAATTGATTTAGGAATAGATGTTTTAATTGTTAATCCTGTGGAATCTACAACTATTAATAAAACTTTAAAGAAAGTAAAAAAAGCAGGAATTAAAATTATTGTTGTAGATGCACCTATTAGTGATGATCAAATTGCTGATTGTACTGTTGTTTCTGATAATTATGATGCGGGTGTAAAGTGTGCTTTGGATATGATGCAACGTTTTGAAAAAGCACGTATTGTTTTATTAGAGCATCAAAATGTATTATCTGCTGTTGATCGTATTAATGGTTTTAAAGATACAGTTTCTACAAATGAAAATTATCAAATTGTAGGAAGTGTAGATTGTTTAGGACAAACAGAAATTGCTTTACCAGCATTAAATAAAATTATTCATCAAGGAATAGATTTTGATATTGTTTTTTGTTTAAATGATCCTGCTGCTTTAGGAGCTTTAGCAGCAGTTAAAGAAAATACGATAAATCATGATGTTTATATATATGGAGTAGATGGTTCACCAAATATCAAAAAATTAATGGGTGAAACAAAAGAAATTATGGCGACTGCTTCACAATCGCCTACTTCTTTAGGAAAAGAAAGTATTCAAGTTGCTTATAAAATCATACATAAAGAAAAATATACACATTCTATTATTGTTCCTACACAATTAATTACAAAAGAAAATATTAAAGATTATGATACAATGGGGTGGCAATAATGGAACATTTAAAAAAAGAACATGTTATTAAATTAAAAGATGCACTCTTACTTTTAAATGCAATCATTGTCATTTATAGTGCTTCACTATTTTTACTTTCAACAAGATATATATCTATTCATTATTATGCTAGAGATTTTTTAAATAAAGTATCTTATATTACACGTTCACCACAAAATATTTTCTTTGAATCTATTTTACTTTTTATGATGCTTGTTTTCTTAATGAAATTAAGAGAAAAAGATAATATTAAAATAACGAATGGACTTGTTTATATAGAAATATTTATTTCTTTTTTAATTATTATTCGTTTAAATGGTTCTTATAATGGTATTCTTTTATTTGTTTTTGCTGATTTACTTTATAATATGAGAAATATTAAACATATTGTTTTATTATTACTTGTTGCTTTTGGATTATTGATTATTTCAGATTTTAATATTCTATCAAATATCATTCATATGCCAAGTATAGAATCTTATTTATCTTTTTATCCAAATTCAAGTCGTACATTAATGTTACTTACTAAAAATATTTTAGTTTCATTAAATGTTGTTTTATTTATTCTTTATCTTGTAGCACAATTATTTGTTAATCAGGAAGAAAATAAAAAAATAACAGAAGAATTAAAAATGGCTTCTAAAGTTAATGATGAATTAAAAAACTATTCAGCTTTATCAGAAAAAATGGCAGAAGATAAAGAAAGAAAAAGAATTTCTAGAGAAATTCATGATACTTTAGGTCATGCTTTAACAGGTATTTCTGCAGGAATTGATGCTTGTATTGCTTTGATTGATATTGATCAACAAAAAGCCAAAGAACAATTAATAGTGATTAGTAATGTTGTTAGAGAAAGTATTAAAGATGTGAGACGTTCTTTATATAAACTTAGACCAGGTGCTTTAGATCAAAGAACATTAAAAGATGGTTTAATAAAAATGATTGAAGAGTTTCAAAGTGTTTCTCATTTAAAGATAGATCTCTATTATGAATGGGATGAAGTTGATTTTGAAAATACAAAAGAAGATATTATTTTTAGAATTATTCAAGAAACAATTACCAATGCTTTAAGACATGGACATGCAACCGCTATAGAAATTCATCTTTTTGATGATGAAGATAAATATATGATTATTATGCAAGATAATGGTACAGGTTGTAAGGAAATTCATTATGGTTATGGTTTAAAACAAATGAATGAAAGAGTTGCTATTTTAAATGGAAGTATTCATTTTTATAATGAAGATGGATTTAGAACAGTTGTTGAAATACCAAAAATAGGAGGAAATAATAATGATTAAAGTCATGATTGCTGATGATCAAGAATTAATAAGACAATCTTTACAGATTGTTTTATCTACTCATGAGGATTTGAAAGTTGTTGATGCTGTTGAAAATGGTTTTGCGGTTTTAGAAAGTATTAAAAAAGAAAAACCAGATGTTATTTTAATGGATATTCGTATGCCAGAGATGGATGGTGTTTATTGTACAAAAACAGTGATGGAAAAGTATCCTGATATTAAAGTGATTATTTTAACAACTTTTGATGATGATGAATTTGTTTTTAGTGCTTTAAAATATGGTGCGAGTGGTTATTTATTAAAAGGTGTGAGCATGGATGAACTTTATCGTGCTATTTGTACTGTTTATAATGGTGGGGCCATGATCAATCCTGATATCGCCACTAAAGTATTTAAATTATTTTCTAAAATGTCGATGAGTAATTATGCAATTCAAGTTGATGACTCTTTATCAAAAGATTTAACACAAGCAGAACTTAAGGTCATTCAACAAGTAGGTTTTGGCTTATCAAATAAAGAAATTGCTCAAAAGCTTTTCTTATCTGAAGGGACTGTTCGTAATTATGTCAGTACTGTTTTATCAAAATTAGCGCTTCGTGATCGTACACAACTTGCGATATGGGCGGTACAAACAGGAGTAACAATGCAAGAATTTGGTGATGAAAGTGTCTAAAACAAAAAAACTGATTATTACTCTTGTAAGTATCTCTTTAGTGCTTATTTATTGTTTGATCAATGATCCAAGTCGTGAGATAACACTTACTTTAGGACTTTATGCTGGAAGTAGCTGGGATGTGCCTAATGGTGAAAGTTATCAAGTGATTGATCAAGCAATTCAAAAGTTTGAAAAGAAATATCCCAATGTTAAAATTGAATATAAAAGTGGAATTATGAAAGATGATTATTCTTCATGGTTAGCGAATGAAATTACTAAAGGGACTACACCAGATCTTTTCATGGTTTTATCAAGTGATTTTAATACATTATCGTCAATTGGAATATTAAAAGATTTAAATCGTCTTATAAAAGAAGATCAAATAGATACTTCAATGTTTTATCAAAGTGCCTTGCTTGCAGGAAATAATAGTAGTCAATATGCTCTTCCATATGAAATCAATCCAACGATCATGTGTATTAACCATGATTTACTAACAAAAGAAAATATTGAAATACCTTCAAGTGATTGGACAATCGATGATTTCTATAAAATTTGTACACAAGTTACAAAAGATACAAATCATGATAAAAGCATTGATCAATATGGCTGTTATGGTTTTGATTGGAAAGATGCAATTGATTGTTATGGATTAAATATTTTTGAAGAAGATAGTTGTCATTTAGATAAAAAAGAAGTAAAAGAAGCATTATCTTATCTTACAAAAATAAATGAATTATCCAAGGGATATCAAATATCTTCAGAAGATTTTGATCAAGGAAAAGTAGCTTTTTGTCCATTGACATTTGCTCAATATCGTACATATCAACCTTATCCTTATCGTATTAGTAAGTATACTTCATTTAGATGGAGCTGTATTCCAATGCCAGGGACAAAAACAAATACTGTGACAACGCACTTAGATACATCTTTAATAGGAATGTCATCGCAAACAAAACATAGTCAAATGGCATGGGAATTTTTGAAAATGTTGACAATGGATGAAGATATCCAACAATCATTGCTTAATAATTCTAAAGGAGCTTCTCCTTTAAAAAAAGTGATGCTTTCTAAAAAAACAAAAGAAATACTTGATACAGATACAATGTCAAATGCTTCTTTAAATCAAGATGTTTTAAATAATTTATTAGAAAATACAATTGTAGAACCTAAATTTAAAGAATATGAATCAATTTTAGAAAAAGCAGATTATTTAATTAATCAAGCACTTGATCAAGGAACAATTGATAATGATTTAAATAAAATACAAAAGAAATTAGAAAATGAAATGAAATAGATAGTTCATAACGCTATCTATTTTTATTTTATGACAAATGTCATATAAGGAATGATATTTGTCATTTTTTTTATGATTTTTGTCATCTTAAAGTCATGATTTTAGACACATTGCAAGTGCTTTCATATTTGGTATTCTATATGTGCAAGGAGGGAAGGACATGAAATATTTAGTATTAGTCAGTCATGGTGAATTTGCTGCAGGTTTAAAAACTTCATTAATGATGTTAGCAGGGCAAAGAGATGATGTGATTGCTGCAGGGTTACCTGATGGCAAAACAGCAGATGAATTTGCTGAAATCTTTAAAGAAAGTATTAAAGATATTCATGAAGATGACGAAATTGTTTTATTAGCAGATATTGTAGGAGGGTCACCACTTACAACAGCATTAAATGTTTTAGCTGAAAAAGGATTAATGGAAAAGACAACAACAATTGGTGGAATGAATTTACCATTAGCACTTACTTCAGTATTGATGAAAGATAATTTAGAAGGTGAAGTTTTTGTAGAAACAGTTTTATCTGAAGCTAAAACTGCTTTACAAGAATTTAAAGTCGTAGAAGACGACGAAGATGATATTTAAGGAGGAAGAAAGATGTCAGTATCATTTATTAGAATTGATGACCGTATGATTCATGGTCAAACATGTACACGTTGGGCAAGGGAATATCCTTGTGATGGATTAGTTGCTGTCAATGATAAAGCAGCTAACAATTCGGTTTTAAAAGCAGCTTATAAATCAGCCAGTGGAAAGAAAACATTTGTTTGGACAATGGAAGCTTGGCAAAAGAAATGTCAAAAGGTTTTAGATAGTCAAGATCAATATTTCTTAATTACTAAAAATCCTATTGATATGAAAAAAATTCTTGTTGATCAAGGATTTGATTGTGGTATTAAAACAGTTATTGTTGGACCTTGTAATGATCGTGAAGGGGCAACAAAATTAGGAAACAATCAATCTATTACACAAGAAGAAGCAGAAGCTTTTGAAGCTTTAGCTAAAGCAGGTTATACAATCAAATTTGCTTTATTACCAGATGTTTCAATTGGAACATGGGATGATTTTAAAGATAAATTTGGTTTTTAACAAATAAATAAAAAGGGGAAGAAAAATTATGACAATCAGTTGGTTACAAGCGGCATTACTTGGATTATTTGCTTGTTTATCAAGTATGCCAGGTTTAGGTGGTACTTCCTTTGGTAACTACACATTAGGTCGTCCTTTAATTGGGGGACTTGTATGTGGAATCATCTTAGGAGATATCAAAACAGGTATTTTAGTAGGGGCAGCAATGCAAGTTGTCTACATCGCATTAGTTACTCCAGGTGGAACAGTTTCAGCAGATGTTCGTGCTGTAAGTTACATTGGGATTCCACTAGCAATGGTAGCGTTAAGTAGTTATGGTTTATCAGCTGCTACAAAAGAAGGAGCTGCACTTGCTACTTCATTTGGTACAATGGTTGGTACTTTAGGTACAGTATTATTCTATGGAACAGCAACAATCAACTTAGCATGGCAACATGTTGGATGGAAAGCTGTTGAAAAAGGTGATTATCATAAATTATATCTTGTAGATATGGTATTACCTTGGATCTCACATATTTTATGTTCATTTATTCCAGCATTAATTATGTGTAAATTAGGGGCAGATGTTGTTGAACTTATTAAAACAACATTACCTATGGATGGTTTAGCTATGAAAACATTATTTACAGTTGGATCATTATTACCATGTGTCGGAATTGCTATTTTATTAAAACAAATCGTTACAAAAGCTGTTGATTTCATTCCATTTTTCTTTGGATTTACTCTTGCAGCATCAATGGGAATCAATTTAGTAGCTGCAACAGTTATTGCTGGTATGTTTGCTTTAATTAACTACAAATTAAAAATGTTACAAAATCAAAGAGTAGCTGCACCTGCAGGAGACTTTGATGACGAAGATGAGGAGGATATTTAAGATGGAAAAGAAACTATCTAAAAAAACATTAACAAAATCCTTCCACAATTGGTATTATGGAAACTTAACATGCTTCTCTCAAGAACATATGCAAACTTTTGGTTACTTATGCTCTATGTTACCAGTAGTAGAAGAACTTTATGACAAAAAAGAAGATCAAGCTAGATCAATGAAAACTTACACTGCTTTCTTTAATACAGAACCACAACTTGGGACTGTTATTGTAGGGATGACAGCAGGGTTAGAAGAAGCACGTGCAAATGGTGCAGAAGATGTTGATGATGAAACAATCAACGGGTTAAGAGCAGGTTTAATGGGACCAATCGCTGGTATTGGTGATTCCTTAGTTGTTGGAACAGTTATTCCTATTTTACTTGGTATTGCTTTAGGTATGTCTACAGGTGGTTCTCCACTTGGAGCAATCATGTATATTATTGTATGGAACTTATTTGCTTACTTTGGAATGAAATTCTTATATTTCAAAGGTTATGAATTAGGTGGTAAAGCTGTAGATTTCTTAGTAGGTCCTCAAGGGGAAGCTTTAAGAGAATCTGTTACAATGTTAGGTGGTATTGTTATTGGTGCCGTATCTGCTACATGGATTTCAGTAACAACTTCATTTACGATGACAGCAGCAGGAGCTAAAAAACCATTCTTAGATTTACAAAAAACATTAGATGGTGTTTATCCAGGTTTATTAACAGCAGTCTTTGTTGTTGGATGTTGGTATTTATTATCTAAAAAGAAAATGTCACCAATCAAAGTAATGTTATTATTAGTTGTAGTTGCCTTTATTGGTGTATTTGTTGGATTCTTTAATCCAGGATTATCTTACTAAAAGGAGAAATACAATGAATAGTCAAGAAAAACAAGGGTATATAGATGAAATTAACTACCAAAAGAAAATGATTAATAACCTCGTTAAGTGGTTACGCAATTTGTTCTTCCTTTCCTCTCTAGGAGTCTTATTGATGTATTATTTTTCTAATATCTTATTTATAAAAATCTTTGCAATCATATTAATAATTATATCTATATTAGCGATTATCCTTGTTGGAAAGGCTATTTATAGTGGTAAGAAAAACATAAATAAAATTGTTGATCAGTTTTCCTTAAAATATAAAAACTCTCTATAATCATACATAAAACCGCTTAGGCGGTTTTTATGTTATACTTTATTTGGTGATATTATGATAACAAATAAAATCAATACATTATTAAACAATAGTCAACAAAATGATTTAGATTATTCTATTTGTAAATATATTAAATTAAATCTAAAAACAGTATCTTCAATGTCTATTGAAGAACTTGCAAAAAATACCTATGTTTCTAAAGCAAAAATCTCTAAACTTATAAAAAAAATAGGTTATGATAACTATATTGCCTTTAAAGATGATTGCTTATTAGAATTAGAAATTAGAAAACAAGTAAACAATAGGCAACATCATTTTACAAAAAATCATTTACATGATTCATTTAAATGGATAGAAAATAATTTACTAGAAATTAAACAAAATCAAATAGTTGATTTTGTTAAAGAAATAACAGTAGCTAAACATATCTATCTTTATGGAGTTGCTTATTCTCATTTACTTTGTCAATATCTTCAATATGAAGGAGATCTTTTTCAAAAAGATATTTTGGTTTTAGATGAAAATGAATCAACCATAGAATTGAAAGAAAATGATTTATTACTTGTTATAGGAATTGAAGAGGATGCTTTAAGTAAACAATCCTCACGTTATTTAAGAAAGCTTTTAAGAAGTCAAGGACGTAAACTTTTGATTTCAACACAGATGATTGATCAAAAAATGTTAAACTATTTTCATGAAACATTACTTTTATCTATCAATCATTTAGAAATGAAAGAAAGAAGAATCATGTTTCATTGTTTGATTGATTTGATTATTTCTTGTTACTACGAATGTGCTTAGGCACATTTTTTTTGTCTTGTCAAGAAAGTTTATGAAATATAAAAAGAAAAGCAATTCATTTATTTATGAGTAAATTAATGAATAGGAGGCAACTATGGAAGAAAAATTAACAATTAAACAATTATTAGCTATTTTAGCTGCAGGTTTGTTTTCTTTTTGTGGTGTTTTGATTGAAACAGCAACGAATATTACATTTCCAACATTGATGAATGAATTTCAGGTTTCTACTTCTTTAGTTCAATGGATGACTACAGGGAATTTATTAATGATGGGAATTCTAATTCCTATTTCATCTTATTTAAAAAGAAGATTTCAAACAAAAAAATTATTTCTAGTAGCAGGATTTTTATTTTCAATAGGATTAATAATAGATATCTTTGCACAACAATTTAGCTTATTACTTATAGGAAGACTTATACAAGGAGCAGGTGTAGGAATTGCTTTACCAATGATGTATAACATTATTTTAGAGGAATCACCTCAAAGACTTCTAGGATTAATGATGGGATGTGGTTCTTTTGTAACAGCGGCTGCAC
>UQVG01000006.1 GCA_900544435.1 uncultured Erysipelotrichaceae bacterium
TAAAAAAATTCAATGATCAATTCGCTCTACAACTCAATACTACCAAATCAGTATATGAGAAGCAACCTGATATTGAAGAAATCAATCATATGCTTGCAGTATTGTCACCTAGAAAGATTGATGCTGCTCATTGTATTCGTTTTAAAAACAAATATTATTTACCAACGTCCAATGAAGGAGCTAAACGATATTTCAATAATAAAACTGATTGTATGGTTATTGAAGCTTTTGACGGCTCTCTCTATGTAAACATACTTGATACTTTATATCTTATGGAAGAAGTTCCTGAATATGAAAGATTCTCAAAAGAATTCGATGATGAACCTGACACAAAAGAAAAGAAAGTTAAAAGAAAATATATTCCTCCAATGACTCACCCTTGGAAAAGAGAGTCATACAACAATTATGTTCAAAAACAAAAGCACCGTTCTGGTGCTAATGTTTAACTTTTTTTGAGACATTTTCATTTTTGCTTGACATTCTAAATTCTAGATTTCTACTCTTAAATTCATGTTTTTTAATGATGACACTTTTCTTTAAAAATCATTTTTTATCGCAATACGCACATTTTTTTTGTGAATTTCTTTACTATTTTTTAATTCACTTATGAATGTGAATATCTTTTTTAAGATTATTTAAAAAAAAACAATTTTCTACAAAAAACTTCTTTTTTTATAACTATTAGGGTTTGTTCACATTATAAAGTGAACTTTTAAAAAGATTATGTGTATAAATTCTTTATTCACATGAAATGTGATCTTTTTTTAATAAAAACTACATATAACAAGGTTATTTTTAGTCAAAATAGCCTATTTTTCTTGAAATTCACATTGTGAACATTCATTTTTTGTTAATTTACACCTTTCGACAAGTTTTGCACATGCTTGTTCACGTGGTGAATCGAGTTATTCATATATGTGAATTATTAAAAAATACGTAGATAACAGCGTATTTTTTATTGTGAACACCTATGTGCACATTGTTTTTTATTCAATACAATGTGCACCAAGTTCACATTTAACACTATTCATAAAAAAATATTAAGTTGTGAATAATGTGAATAAGTACTCTAAATATTGGTTTTTGCACACTTTTTTTGTGAATAAAATTGTGAAGTCATTGTGCAGAGATCTTTTTTGCTTTAAAAGAGTTCACATCTTTTATATAATTGAGTCGAAAGGGAGTTGAAAATTGTGCAAGATTTAAACAAAATATGGTCATCTTGTGTAGAAACTTTAGAAAAAAATAAAATAGTTGATGACAAAATCATCTTAGACACACTATTTAAACCTGCAACTCTAGAAGAAATTGAAGATAATCAAGTCATTATTACCACTGATTTAAAATGGAATATTGATACTATTTTAGAAAAGAAAACAGAGATAGAATCTATTTTATCTAATTCTTTTTCTAAGCCAGTCACAATTAAAGTATTAGAAATAGGAGAATATAAAAAATCTAAACAAAAAAATATTCCAAAAATTGATAGTCATCTTCATCCTGATATGACTTTTGATAATTTTATTGTAGGAAATTCCAATCGTATGGCGCAAAATGCGGCTTTACTTGTTTCTACAAATCCTGGTAAAAACTTTAATCCTTTGTTTTTATATAGTCATCCAGGACTTGGTAAGACACATTTATTAAATGCTATTGGAAATTATGCTAAAAAGAAAAATCCTGATTTATTAGTAAGATATATTACTTCTAAGGATTTTGTTGATGAAATTATTAATTCTATAAAAACGAATACAACTGATGATATTTATAGTTATTATAGAAATATTGATATTTTATTAATTGATGATATTCAATTTTTATTTGGAAAAGAAAAAAGTAGTGAAATGTTCTTCCATATATTTAATGAAATCATTAATAGTAATCATCAAATTGTTATTACCAGTGATAAAATGCCTGATGAACTTCAAGGAATTGAAGAACGTTTAATTAGTCGTTTTAAATCAGGTTTATCTTTTGGAATAGATCCACCTGAATTTGAAACAGCCAAAGCCATCTTAGAGAAAAAAATAGAAAATCTAGGAAATTCGTCATTAATTATTACTGATGAAGTTTTAGATTTTATGGTCATGAACTATTGTAATGATATTCGTTCTCTAGAAGGGCAATTAAAAAGATTGTTTTTCTGTAGTATTATGGAACAAACAGATTACATAGACATGAATTTTGCATCTGAAGTCTTTAAAGATCAAAAAACTATAAAAAAAGCACAAGAACCACTAACAAAAGAATTCATCTTAAAAACAACTGCTGAATTCTATTATTTAACCATTAGTCAAATTATTTCAAAAAATAGAACAAGAAACTTAGTAACACCTCGTGAAATATGTATGTATTTAATGAGAGAACTTCTTGATATTACTTTTAGTGAAATTGGTGTGACTTTCTCTAACAGAGATCACTCTACAGTTATGAAAGCTTGTAAAAGAGTAGAAACAAAAATCAAGAAAGATCCTGATTATAAATTAGCTGTAGATAAGATCAAACAAAAGTTAGGCACATTATAGTGAATTAAAGAAACATGATATGCACAACAATGTTCATATAAAAAACATTGATAAAATCAAGATATTTTCGATTTATGCACATTGTTCACATGCTAATAGTAATAATAACATATTTTTAAATATATAAATAAAGGGAGGCAAATATGCATTTTAGAATTAAAAGATTAAAATTATTAAATGCTCTTGCTAAAGCAACAAGAGCCGTATCTGTTCGTAGTCCATTACCTGTTTTAACAGGGATTAAATTTGATTTACAAGCTCATCAACTTGTTTTAACAGGAAGTGATAGTGATATTACTATTCAAACAATTGTTGATGAAGATGATGATTTAGAAATCCTTAAAGAAGGATCTGTTGTTTTAAATAGTCGTTATATTTTAGATATTGTAAGAAAGATTAATAGTGATGATATTGAAATTGAAATTATTGATGGTTTACTTACACGTATTAAAGGGAGTCAAATTGAATTTAATTTAAATGGTACTGATGCTATTGAATATCCACGTATTGATTTAAGTAAAACAGGAACTCATTTTATGATGAATGCTCTTGCTTTAAAAAATATCATTAGTGAAACAAAGTTTGCTGCTAGTGATAAAGAAACAAGACCTATTTTAACTGGTATCAATTTCAAAGCACATGATCATGTATTAGAAGTTGTTGCTACTGATAGTTATCGTTTAGCTAAAAAAATTATTTCTATTGATGAAGATGTGACTTTTAATATTACTATTCCTAAATTAAGTTTAGATGAAATTAGTAAGATTATTGAAAAAGATGAACTTATTGAATTATATGTATCTGAACGTAAAGTATTATTTGTTTTTGATAAAAATGTAATTCAAACTCGTTTGATTGATGGATCTTATCCTGATACAGCTAGATTGATTCCATTAGAATTTGATTATGAATTAGATATTAATCGTGCAGATTTATTAAATGCGATTGATCGTGTTTCATTATTATTAAATGAACAAAATAATATTGTGAAATTAGATATGTCTAGTGATCAAGTATTATTATCTTCTTATCAACAAGAAATTGGTTCTGTAGAAGAAAATTTATCATCTTCTTTCTATAAAGGAGAACCACTTACTATTTCATTTAGTTGTAAATATGCAAGTGATGCGATTAAATCATTTAGTGGAGATAAAATAAAAATCTTATTTACTGGAGAAATGAAACCATTTATTGTTAAAGATTTTGATTCTGATGAATTATTACAACTTGTTTTACCAGTAAGAACATATTAAGAAGCGAAAGCTTCTTTTTTTTGTAAATTTTCCTCTTAATTGTTTATTTGGGGAGTAATTTTTATTTTAAGAGCTTTTTTATCAAAAAAGTATTTTTATATTCGTAAATAAAAATATTGAATATAGCGCAATATTTTGAATTTTTATGATTTTTATGATATACTAACTTAGTACAATTATAGAGAAAAGAAGGTTAAGTATGAAAGAAATACCAATTAAAGATGAATATATTAAATTAGATCAATTTTTAAAATTTGTTAATCTTGTATCTAGTGGGATTGAAGCAAAAATGATTATTAAAGATGGTCAAGTAAAGGTCAATGGTGAAGTGGAACTTAGAAGAGGTAAAAAACTTCATGATGGAGACCAAGTTGAATTTGAAGGAAGCTTTTATTGTATAAATGCTCATCAATAATTTAGAACTTACTGATTTTAGAAATTATAATCATTTTTTTATTGAGTTTGATCAAGGAATTAACATTTTAATTGGTGGTAATGCTCAAGGAAAAACAAATATTATAGAAGCTATTTATTTATTATCGGTGTGTAAATCTTTTAGGACACATATTAATGATCAAATGATTCAATTTGATCATGAGTTTGCGAAAGTAAAAGGAAATGTTTTTTCTAATGAAAGAATGCATCAATTAGAGCTTATTTTATCTAAAGAAGCTAAAAAAGCTAAAGTAGATGGCAAAGATATTCTGAAGATTTCAGATTATGTAGGTTATTTAAATGCGGTTGTCTTTGTACCAGATGATTTATCGTTGGTTAAAGGTTCACCAAGTATTAGAAGAAAATTCTTAGATTTAGAGTTATCTAAAATTTCACCAATTTATGTTTTTTATCTTACTAAATATAATCGATTATTAAAGGAAAGAAATCAGTATCTTAAATTATTGAATCAAAGAAAAGGAAAATATGATGAATATCTAGAAACTTTAGATGAACAATTAGCTGAAGTTCAAATTAAGATTGTTGAAAAAAGAAATAATTTTATTGAACGTTTATCTTTAAAGGTGAAAGATATTTATTTAAATATTGCTAATTGTAATGAAATTGTTGAATTACAATATGAATGTTTTATTAAAAAAGTAAATAAAGAAGATATTTTAAAACTTTATCAAAAGGGATTTGAAAGAGATTTAAGATATTTAAGTACGTATTATGGAATTCATAAGGAAGATATGAAAATCTTTATTGATAATAAGAGTGCACATCAGTTTGCTTCTCAAGGTCAACAAAGAACTATCGTTTTAAGTATGAAAATAGCTTTAATAGAATTAATAAAAGAAGAAATTGGAGAATATCCTATTCTTTTATTAGATGATGTTTTATCAGAATTAGATGATCAAAGAAAAACAAAGCTTTTAGATATTTTAAATAATCGTATTCAAACCTTTATTACGACAACATCAATAGATGGAATAGAACATCATGTTATTCAAGAAGCAAAAAAAATTAATATTAATCATAGGGAGGAAAAATGATGGCAGAAGAAAATAAAGTACAACATAGCTATGATGAATCAGATATCCAAGTATTAGAAGGATTAGAAGCTGTTAGAAAAAGACCAGGTATGTATATTGGTACAACATCATCTAGAGGTTTACATCATTTAGTTTGGGAAATTGTTGATAACTCAATTGATGAAGCTTTAGCAGGATATGCAAGTCATATCAAAGTAATTTTGAAAGATGATGATGTTGTTGAAGTAATTGATGATGGTCGTGGAATGCCAACTGGAAAACACGCTAAAACTGGTAAATCAACAGTTGAAACAATTTTTACTGTTTTACATGCTGGTGGTAAATTTGGTGGTGGAGGCTACAAAGTTTCCGGTGGATTGCATGGTGTAGGGGCTTCTGTTGTAAATGCCTTATCTTCATGGTTAGAAGTTAATGTTTATCGTGATGGCAAAGAATATTATCAAAGATTTGAAAATGGTGGGACACCAGTTGCTCCATTAAAAGAATTAGGACCTACTGATAAACAAGGAACAAAGGTTACTTTTAAAGCAGATGCTGAAATTTTTAAAGAAACAACAACTTATGATTATGAAGTTTTAAGACAAAGAATTAGAGAACTTGCATTCTTAAATAAAGGATTAAGAATTAGTTTAACAGATTTAAGAGATGGACAAAACCGTGAACATGATTATATGTATGAAGGTGGTATTAAAGAATATGTTGCTTATATCAACAAAAATAAAACACCAATTCATGATGAAATCATTTATGTAGAAGATATGCAAAATGATATTAAGATTGAAGTTTCAATGCAATATAATGATGGTTATCAAGAAAATATTTATTCTTTCTGTAACAACATCAATACACATGAAGGAGGAACTCATGAAGAAGGTTTCCGTTTAGCTCTTACACGTGTTATTAATAATTATGCAAGAAAAGGAAATTTCTTAAAAGATAAAGATGATGCTTTATCTGGAGAAGACTGCCGAGAAGGATTAACTGCTATTATTTCTGTTAAACATCCTGATCCTCAATATGAAGGACAAACAAAAACAAAATTAGGAAATGCGGAAGTAAGAAGAATTGCTTCAAGTATCATTTCTAAATCATTAGATCAATTCTTATTAGAAAATCCTGATACTGCAAAAATTATTGTTGAAAAAGCGATTGTTGCTTCTCATGCACGTTTAGCTGCGAAAAAAGCACGTGAAATGACAAGAAGAAAAACAGGGATGGAAGTCACATCATTGCCTGGGAAATTAGCTGACTGTTCCTCGAGAGATGCCAGTGAATGCGAAATCTTCATTGTCGAAGGGGATTCTGCCGGTGGTAGTGCTAAGATGGGTAGAGATCGTCGTATTCAAGCTATCCTACCACTTCGTGGTAAAATTTTAAATGTTGAAAAAGCACGTTTAGATCGTGTTTTATCTAGTGATACAATTCGTAGTATGATTACTGCTTTTGGTACAGGAATTGGTGAAGATTTTGATATTAATAAATTACGTTATCATAAAATTGTTATTATGACCGACGCCGATGTCGATGGAGGTCATATCCGTATTTTAATGTTAACTTTCTTATATCGTTATTTAAAACCTTTAATTGAAGGTGGCTTTGTTTATGCAGCGCAACCACCACTTTATTTATTAAAACACGGAAAAGAAGAACATTATTTATATAGTGATGAAGAATTAGATGATTTAAGAACTAAATTAGGTGAAGGTGCAAAATATTCTATCCAAAGATATAAAGGGTTAGGAGAAATGAATGCTGATCAATTATGGGAAACAACAATGGATCCTGAACATCGTATTTTAAATCGTATTGAATTAGATGAAGCAATGGAAGCTGATATGATTTTTGATGTATTAATGGGTGAAAAAGTTGAACCTCGTAGAGAATTTATTCAAGAAAACGCAAAATATGTAACTGATTTAGATATTTAGAAGGAGTAGAAAATGGATAATCAAGAAAAAGGAATTAGAAAAATTCAATTAACATCAGAAATGAAAACTTCTTTCATGAATTATGCCATGTCAGTTATCGTAGCACGTGCATTACCTGATGTAAGAGATGGAATGAAACCAGTTCAAAGACGTATTGTTTATGGTATGAATGAACTTGGTTGTTATAGTGATAAAGCATATAAGAAATCTGCGCGTATTGTAGGGGAAGTTATGGGGAAATATCACCCTCATGGAGACTCTTCGATTTATGAAGCATTAGTGAGAATGGCACAAGATTTCTCATATCGTTATATGCTTGTTGATGGTCATGGTAACTTTGGTTCAATTGATGGAGACGGCGCTGCCGCTATGCGTTATACTGAAGCGAGAATGTCTAAAATTTCAATGGAATTAATGAGAGATATCAATAAGGATACAATAGATTTTATTCCAAACTATGATGGTGAAGAAAGAGAACCATCGGTATTACCTTGTCGTATTCCTAACTTATTAGTCAATGGGACAACAGGGATTGCTGTTGGGATGGCTACTAATATGCCACCTCACAATATTGGTGAAGTTATTGATGCCGTTATTGCGGTAAGTAAAAATCCAGATATTACTGTTTTAGAATTAATGGAAAATTATATTCAAGGACCTGATTTTCCAACTGGTGGATATATTTTAGGAAAGAGTGCTATTAAAAAAGCCTATGAAACAGGTAATGGTCTTATTGTTATGCGTGCTAAAACAGAAATTGAAGAACATAAGGGTAGACAAAGAATTGTTGCTTATGAAATTCCTTATCAAGTGAATAAAGCAAGATTAGTAGAAAAGATTGCTCATTTAGCACGTGATAAAGTGGTTGAAGGTATTAGTGATGTTCGTGATGAATCAAACCGTGAAGGTATTCGAATTGTCATTGAATTAAAGAGAGATGTTCAAGCAGAAGTTGTTTTAAATCAATTGTATAAGTTAACTTCTTTACAAACAACTTTTGGTGTTAATAATATTGCCTTAGTCAATAATGAACCTAAAACTTTAACACTTAAAGAATTAATTCAATATTATTTAGCACATCAAGAAGAAGTTATTCGTCGTAGAACACAATTTGAATTAAATAAAGCAGAAGCAAGAGCACATATTTTAGAAGGTTTAAAGAAAGCCTTAGATCATATTGATGAAATTATTCAATTAATTCGTACAAGTAGAACAACTGAAATCATTCAACAAAGATTAATGGATGAATTTGGAATGTCTGATAAACAAGCTAAAGCTGTAAGAGAAATGCAATTACAACGTTTAGCTGGTTTGGAAAGAGAAAAGATTGAAGAAGAATTAAATAATTTATTAATTACAATTGCTGATTTAAAAGATATTCTTGCTAATGAAGAACGTATTTTAGAAATCATTAGAAATGAATTATTAGAAATGAAAGAAAAATATGGTGATAAACGTCGTACTGAAATTATTCAAGGAACATTTGATATTGAAGATGAAGATTTAATTCCAGTAGAAGATGTCATTATTTCACTTACTAATAATGGTTATGTAAAACGTATGCCGGTTGATACATATAAATCTCAAAATAGAGGTGGTCGTGGTGTCAAAGGTATGTCAACAACTCAAGATG
This sequence comes from uncultured Erysipelotrichaceae bacterium, assembly GCA_900544435.1. GTDB lineage: Bacteria > Bacillota_I > Bacilli_A > Erysipelotrichales > Coprobacillaceae > Faecalibacillus. The sequence continues at coordinate 8,830 of UQVG01000006.1, forward strand.
ATGTGATTAGTTCGCTTATTCATATGTCAACACATGATGATTTATTGATCTTTACAAATAAAGGAAAGGTTTATCGTTTGAAAGGATACAATATTCCTGAATTTGGTAGAACTGCTAAGGGATTACCAATTGTTAATATTTTAAATCTTGATAAAGATGAAAATGTTAAATCATTGATTAATATTAATAAGAAAATGATTGAAGAAGATAAACATTGGTATTTATTCTTTGCGACTGAACAAGGTTTAGTAAAACGTGTCGATATTTCAGAATTTGAAAACATTAGACAAACTGGTAAGATTGCTATTAAGTTAAAAGAAGATGATGCTTTAGTTGGTGTTAAATTAACTAAAGGGGATGATGAAATCTTAATTGCTGCTAGTAATGGTAAACTTGTTAGATTCTCTGAAGGCCATGTTAGACCAATGGGAAGAAGTGCAAGTGGTGTAAGAGGTATTAATGTTGATGGTTCTAAAGTTATTGGTATGACAACAAATCGTGAAGGACAACTTATTATGGTTGTTACTGAAAAGGGTTATGGTAAGATGTCACCAATTGATGAATATCGTGTTTCTAATCGTGGTGGTAAAGGTGTTAAGACAATTAATGTTACTGAACGTAATGGACAAATTGTAGCGATTAGAGCAGTAGAAGGTAATGAAGATTTATTAATTATTACAGATGATGGTATTGTGATTCGTTTACCTATGGAACAAGTTAAAACAGCAGGACGTGCGACTCAAGGTGTAAGACTTATTAAAGTACATGATAGCAAGGTTTCTTCTGTAGAAGTTGTTGCTAAAAATGAAGAAGAAGTTGTAGAAGAAGGTGAAGAAGAGTCAGAGTAATCTGACTCTTTTAGAAATGAATGAGGAAGAATTAAAAAGATTATTTAATCGTTTAGATCATTCAAAGTTTAGAAGTTCTTTTCATCTTACAAAAAAGTATAAAGATTATTGTGATGAAAAAGGATTAGATGTCATTGAACAACATGCAAGAGATTTTATTTCTAAAAGAATTGCACCAGCTGTTATTTTAAATGATGGGAAGCAAACACCGATGAAAAATCATCCTGTATTTATTGCTCAACATGCCACGGCTTCATGTTGTCGAGGGTGTTTGTCAAAGTGGTATCATATTAAACCACATACACAGTTAAATGACAGTCAACAAGAGATGATCATTCAAGTGATTATGGCTTGGATTAAAAGAGAATTGCAAAGAAAATAGCCTTGATGTATAATCAAGGCAGTTATAAATAATATAAGGGGAAAGAAAATGATTGATATTAATTTAATTAGAGAAAATCCTACTTTAGTCAAAGAAAATATGAAGAAAAAATTTCAAGAAGAAAAAGTTGGATTAGTAGATGAAGCTTATAAATTAGATAAAGATTATCGTGAAGTTGTCACAAGAGCAAGTGAAATTAGAAGTTTAAGAAATAAATATTCTAAAGAAATTGGTGCTTTAATGAGAGAAGGTAAAAGAGACGAAGCTGAAGAAATTAAAGCAAAAGTAACTTCTATGGCAGATGAATTAAAAGATTTAGAAGTAAAAGAAGAAGAATATGGTAAAGAATTAAAAGAAGTCATGATGAAAATACCAAATATCATTCATGATTCAGTACCTATTGGAAAAGATGATTCAGAAAACGTAGAAATTCAAAAATATGGAGATCCAGTTGTACCTGATTATGAAATTCCATATCATGCTGATATTATTGCTCGTTTTAATGGTTTAGATAAAGAAGCTTCAGGTAGAACAAGTGGAAATGGTTTCTATTATTTAATGGGAGATATCGCTCGTTTATCATCAGCAATGCTTTCATATGCTAGAGATTTCATGATTGATAAAGGATTTACTTATTGTATTCCACCATTCATGATTCGTAGTGATGTTGTTACTGGTGTTATGTCATTTGATGAAATGGATGCCATGATGTATAAAATCGAAGGTGAAGATTTATACTTAATTGGAACTTCTGAACATAGTATGATTGGTAAATTTAAAGATCAAATTGTTAAAGAAGAAGAATTACCAATTACAATGACTTCTTATTCACCATGTTTTAGAAAAGAAGTAGGAGCTCATGGTATTGAAGAACGTGGAATTTATCGTGTTCATCAATTTGAAAAACAAGAAATGGTTGTTTTATGTAAACCTGAAGAAGCCATGGAATGGTATGACAAAATGTGGTCATATACAGTTGAATTATTTAGAAGCTTAGATATTCCAGTAAGAACTCTTGAATGTTGTTCTGGAGATTTAGCTGATTTAAAAGTTAAATCATGTGATGTTGAAGCTTGGTCACCAAGACAACAAAAATATTTCGAAGTTGGTTCTTGTTCAACTTTAGGAGATGCACAAGCAAGACGTTTAGGTATTCGTGCTAAAGGTGAAAATGGAAATTATTATGTTTCTACTTTAAATAATACAGTTTTAGCTTCAACAAGAGCAGTTATTGCTTTTATTGAAAATAACTATAATGAAGATGGATCTATTAATATTCCTGAAGCATTACGTCCTTATATGGGTGGTAAAGATATTATTATTCCTAAAAAATAGTCACTTCGGTGGCTCTTTTTTATAGAAAGGTAAGAGAAGAATGGAATTATTTATAAGTGAGGCAGAAATTGAAGATGCTTCAATGATTATTGATTATTTAAATCAAGTTGGGGGAGAAAGTGATAACTTAACTTATGGTTTAAATGAATGTTATTTAAATGAATTTGAAGAAATGGAAGTTATTCAAGATTTTATTGATCAAGAGAATAGTTTACTTTTATGTGGCTTTGTTGATGATGAACTTGTTTCTTTATTATCTATTCAAGGTGAACAAAAAGAAAGATTAAAACATATTGGTCATTTTGCAATCACTGTTAAAAAGGAATATTGGAATATGGGGATTGCTTCAATAATGATGGAAGAAGCTTTAGAAATGATCAAAGAAACACCTTTAAATATTCTTGATTTAGAAGTAAAAGAAGATAACCTATCAGCTATTAATCTTTATAAAAAGTTTAATTTTCAAGAAATTGGTAGATATCCTCGAATGTTTAATGTCAATCAAAAGTATTATGATGCACTTTTAATGAATTTATATATTGATTAAAAATATAAAATACGTTATAATCATATTTGCCATTACAATAGGCGGCTTCGAACCATGTCAGGACCGGAAGGTAGCAGCATTAAGGAGTACCGTCTATGTGTGATGGTCTTTATTTTTAGAGGAAAAAAAGATGAATGATGATGAATATATGGAAATAGCTTATCAAGAAGCTTTAAAAGCATTAGAAAATGATGATGTACCTATTGGCTGTATTATAGTTAAAGATAACAAAATTATTGCACGTTCATATAATCAAAGAGAATACTTAAATCAAACATATGGACATGCAGAAATGTTAGCTATTGAACAGGCTTGCAAAAAAGTAGGAAGATGGCGTTTAGATGAATGTACACTTTACACAACTTTGGAACCTTGTTTAATGTGTTCAGGTGCTATTATTCAAAGTCATATTAAAAGGGTCGTTTATGGAGCTAGTGATACAAGATGGATGTCTTTGGATAAATTAATTCATTTACCAGATCCTAAACTTAATTATATTCCTATGATTCAATCAGATATTTTAAAAGATAAATGTTCTAAACTTATAAAAGATTATTTTAAAAAGAAACGTCAAAAGATATGATACTCATATCTTTTTTTCGTGTATAATGTAGGAGATAGGAGTTGATATTATGTCATATAAAGCCTTGTATCGTACTTATCGTCCTCAAACATTTGAAGATGTTGCAGGACAAAGTCATGTTACAATTACCTTAAAAAATGCAATTAAAGAAAATAGAATAGCTCATGCATATTTATTTGCTGGACCTCGTGGAACTGGAAAAACTACAATTGCTAAGATATTAGCTAAAGCCATTAACTGTACAGGAGACCAACCACCATGCAATGAATGTCCTAATTGTAAAGCAATTACGCAAGGGGATCATCCAGATGTTATTGAAATAGATGCAGCAAGTAATAATGGGGTCAATGAAGTAAGAGACTTGATTGATAAAGTAAAATATGCCCCTATTAATGCTAAATATAAAGTTTATATTATTGATGAAGTTCATATGATGACACCAGAGGCTTTTAATGCTTTATTAAAAACATTAGAAGAACCACCAGCACATATTGTGTTTATTCTTGCAACGACAGAACCACATAAAATTTTGCCAACGATTATTTCTCGTTGTCAAAGATTTGATTTTAAACGTGTTGATGAAAAAGATATTATCAACCGTCTAGAATATGTACTTAAAGAAGAAAAAGTAGATTATGAAGAAGATGCATTGGAAATTATCTCTAAATTAGCAGATGGTGGAATGAGAGATGCTTTGAGTATTTTAGAACAATGTTTAGCGTATGATAGACATTTAACTGTTGAAAATATTAATAAAGTGTATGGTTTATTATCAAATGATGAAAAAATACGTTTAATTAAATTATTGCTTACAAAAGATATGAAAAATGTTTTAAAAACATTAGATCATATGATGTCTTTGAGTATTGATTTAAAGAGATTAACTCAAGATTTAATAGATGTTTTAAAGGATGTTATTATTTTTAAAAATACTGAAGATCTTTCATTATTATTTGTTTTGCATAAAAATGACATACAAAAAATTGTACCATATATGTTAGTTGAAGAAGCTTTTCAAATGATAGATATTTTTATGGATGCAAGTAGTCATTATGGTCAAGCAGTTGATTCATCTACATATTTTGAATTAGCTTTATTAAAAATATGTAATCAAATTGAAAATGAACATAAAGAAGTTGTTATAGAAGAACCAACAATTATTGAAGATGTTTCACATGAAACATTGGTTGAAGAAAAAACAGAAATTGTTGAAAAACAAAAAGAAGAAGTAAAACCAATCATAGAACATCAAGAAGCAAAAGAAACACATGAAGAAGAAATAAAAGAAGAAGAAAAACAAGCAGAAGTCTCAGAAGAAAAGGAACCACAGCCAGAAAAATTACCATCACAAATAGAAGTAGACTTTAATGATATCTTAAATATATTAGTACAAGCCAAAAGAACTGTTTTAAATGATATACAGGATAAGTGGCCAGTTATTAGAAGATATTGTTATAATTTAAATACTGCTAAATATGCAAATATGTTATGTGATGCTAAGCCTGTAGCTGCAGGAGAAAAGGGCTTTATTTTGACATTAAAATACCAACCAGAAGTAAATAATGTGAATTATACAGAAAACTATTATCCATTAAAGAGTTTCTTAAAAGAAGTATTAGGATCTGATTATGATTTTATTGCGGTAATGGAAGATGAATGGCCTCATATGAGACAAAAATTTATACAACTTAACAAGGAAAAGAAATTACCACAACCACAGCCAATTGTATTGCATCATATTGATGAATATCATGAACCAGTTGTAGAACTTACTGAAGCTCAACAATATGCGATTGATATGTTTGGTGATGATATTGTTGAATTTGAAGAATAGAGGTGTATTATGAATTATCCAAAATCGTTTACTGATTTAGTAGAATGTTTTAAAAGATTACCGGGAATAGGTGGCAAATCTGCTGAAAGATTAGCTTATCATGTTTTATCAATGGATAAAGAATATGTTCAAGAGTTTGCAAATGTTTTAGCTCATTTTCAAGATAATATTCATTATTGTAAAAAATGCGGACATATTTGTGAAGGAGAACTTTGTGAAATATGTAAAGACGAAACAAGAGATCAATCTGTTATTTGTGTTGTAGAAAGTCCAAAGGATGTTTTTGCAATGGAAAAGGTAAGAGAATATCATGGACTATATCATGTTTTACATGGAACGATTTCAATGATAGATGGTAAAACAATCGATGATTTAAATATTAATTCATTATTTGAAAGACTAGATGGTGTTAAGGAAGTTATTATAGCAACAAATCCTACAAGAGAGGGAGAGACAACTGCTTTATTTCTTGCTAAGCTGTTAGCTAAAAAAGGAATTGAAACAAGTAGAATAGCAAATGGATTGCCAATAGGAAGTAACATAGATTATGCTGATGAATTAACATTATTAAAATCATTAGAAGGAAGAAAGAAAATATAAGACCTTGCAAGAGGTCTTTTCTTGTTTAAATATCAAAATCAGTTATAATAATGAAGAAAGAGGAGAGAAGTATTATGACAGGAAAGTTTATAACATTAGAAGGTCCAGAAGGTAGTGGAAAAACAACAGTTTCTAAAGAACTTGTAAAAATATTAAATGAATTAGGATATAAAGTTTTACTTACAAGAGAACCAGGTGGAGTAGATATTGCAGAACAAATAAGAAATGTTATTTTAGATAAGAAGAATACAAAAATGGATGCTCGTACAGAAGCTTTATTATATGCAGCTGCAAGAAGACAACATCTTGTAGAAAAAGTATTACCAGCTTTAAAAGAAGGGTATATTGTATTATGTGATCGTTTCGTAGATAGTTCACTTGCTTATCAAGGAGTTGCAAGAAATTTAGGTATCGATGAAGTTTATAACATGAATTTATTTGCTATAAATGATGTTATGCCAGATAAAACTTTATTTTTTGATATAGATTATAAAAAAGGTTTAGAAAGAATTAAAGTTAATCAAAGAGAAACTAATCGATTAGATTTAGAAAAAAGTGATTTTCATAAAAATGTCTATGAAGGATATCTTACTATTTGTAAACAATATAGTGATCGTATTGTTAAGATTAATGCAGATCAAAAAGTAGAAGATGTTGTTCAAGATGCTTTAAAGGAAATTAAAAAAATATTATGATTAAGGATTATTTAAAAGAACATCAACCTTTATTTTATAGAATTATTGAAAATGAGTTTTATTCAAAAAAAATACCACATGCTTTTTTACTTGTTGGAAATAATACAGATCAACCATTACAATTTTTAACAATGTCACTTATTTGTGATGAACCATTAGCTTGTGAACAATGTATTGATTGTCAAAAAATATTAAATCATCAATATGCTGATATTATTGAAGTTGATGGTGACGATGAAAGTATTAAAAAGAAACATATTGAAAATATTCAAGAAACTTTCAAAAAATCTTCTCTTGAAGGTAAGGCAAAAGTTTATATTTTAAAAAATGTAGAAAAGACAACCAAAGAAGCAATGAACGCATTGCTTAAAATATTAGAGGAGCCTACTGAAGGTATTTATGCTATTTTTACAACTAAAAATATAAATCGTATATTACCTACTATTATATCAAGATGTCAGGTTATAGAATTAAAACCAGATAATAAAGAAGTACTTAAAGAAAAATTGATTTCTAAAGGCTATGAAAAGGAAAAAGCAAGTATTTTATCTTATATTATTAAGGATGAAGAAGAATTAGAAGCAATAGATCAAGATACTTTTGATGATATTGTATTACAGGCAATTAATTTTATTGAGGATTTATTTTTATATAGAGAAAATCTTATCATAAACACACAAATTCATATGCTTAAGGATCATAAAGAAAAGGATAATATTAAATTATTCATTAATTTAATTATTCTTGCTCTTAAAGATATGTTTCACGTGAAACAAAATGAGAAAGTTGTTTTTTGTGATCACGTAGAATTTTTTAATTCACTAAAATATGATAACAATGATATAATAAAGAAAATTGAATTATTATTAGAAACATTATACTTGTTAGATACAAACGCTAATATTCCATTATTAATGGACAGTATGATGTATAGAATATAGAAAGGAATTTATATGGAAGAAATTAAACTTGCAAGTGTAAAATTTAAAAGTGCTGGTAAGATCTATTATTTTTCCACAAATTTAAAATTAAAAAAAGATGACCGTGTAGTTGTAGAAACTGCTAGGGGATTAGAACTTGGAGAAATATCACAAGAGTTAAAAGATATATCAGAATTTAATTTAGATACAGAATTAAAGAAAATTTTGAGAAAAGCTACAAAGAAAGATATCGAAAATTATCAAAGAAATCTTAGAGATGCTAAACAAGCATTAGTAACATGTAAAGAAATCGTTTCAAGATACGATGTTAATATGCAACTTACTAATTGTGAATATACTTTAGATAAAGCAAAAGTAATTTTCATGTATACATCAGATGATCGAGTAGATTTCAGAGAACTATTAAAAGAATTAGCTGTAGTTTTTAAATGTAGAATTGAATTAAGACAAATTGGTCCTAGAGATAAAGCAAAGGTTATTGGTGGAATTGGAACATGTGGATTGCCATTGTGTTGTTCGACACTTTTAGGTGAATTTAATGGTGTTTCTATTAATATGGCTAAAAATCAAATGTTAGCAATTAATATAGAAAAAATTTCTGGAGCTTGTGGCAGATTGATGTGCTGTTTGAAATATGAAGATGAGATTTATTCTTTAGAAAAAGAACGTTTTCCTAAAATTGGATCTCGTGTAAAATATCAAGATAAAGATGTAAAAGTAACAGGATTAAATGTCATTAATGATCTTGTTAAGGTTGAAACAAATAATGGAATTGTATTCGTTGGTTTAGATGAAATTAAATTTGATAAAAATAATCATGCAGGAAAGAAAAATGGAAAACCAAGAAGTCATTAATTATTTATTAGCACATAATGATTTAAAAATTATCCAAAGAAAAGATATGTTTAATTTTTCTTTGGATACTGTTTTATTATCGCAATTTTGTACTATCAATAAAGACGTAAAAACTATTGTTGATTTTGGTACAAATAATGCGGCTATTCCATTATTACTTTCAAAAAGAACATCAAAAAAAATTATAGGTATAGAAATTCAAGAAGAAGCTGTTGACCTTGCTAAAAGAAATGTTGAGATGAATGAGTTGAATGAACAAATAACAATTGTTCATGGAGATATCAAAGATGTTGTTAAAGAATTACCTAAAGCACAGTTGATTGTTTGTAATCCACCTTTTTTTAAAGTAGGGGAAAACAGTAATTTAAATGATAATGAATATCTAACAATTGCTCGTCATGAAATAAAAATAGATTTAGAAGGGATTATTTCTTCAGCAGCATATTTATTAGATAACAAAGGAAGATTTGCAATTGTACATCGTCCAGATCGTATGATAGATATTTTAAATATTATGCAAAAGTATGATATAGAACCTAAAAGAATTCGTTTTGTATATCCTAAAATGAATAGAGATTCTCATGTTTTATTAGTAGAGGGAATGTACAAAGGGAAAAAAGGATTGAAAATTGAACCACCATTATATGCTCATAATGATGATGGAAGTTATAGTAATGAAGTAAAAAGAATGTTTGGAGAGAAGATAGATGAATAGACAAAAAAGTTTTGAAAACGGAAAACCAACATTATATTTAGTAGCAACACCTATTGGAAATTTAGATGAAATGACATATCGTTCTGTTAATATTCTTAAAAGTGTTCACTATATCGCAGCAGAAGATACAAGAAATACAGTTAAACTTCTTAATCATTTTCAAATTTCAACTAAGCTTATTTCACATCATGAACATAATATTAAGCAATCAATTCCTAAACTTATTCAATTATTAGAGGAAGGAAATGATATTGCATTAGTAAGTGATGCAGGTTATCCAGCAATTTCTGATCCGGGTTATGAACTTGTTAAAGAAGCAATAGAACATGAAATTAATGTGGTTCCTATTTCTGGATGTAATGCATGTTTAGATGCTTTGGTTGTTTCTGGTATTGCACCACAGCCATTTATGTTTTATGGTTTTTTAGATCATTTAGATAAAAAGAAGAAAAAGGAATTAACTGAATTAAAGAAATATAAAGAAACTATTGTTTTTTATGAATCACCACATCGCATCAAAAAAACATTAACACTCATGTTAGATATTTTAGGTGATAGAAATATTGCTTTATGTAGAGAAATTACAAAAAAGCATGAAGAGATTATTAGAGGGCATATTTCTGAAGTTATTTCTATTGTAGATGAATTAAAGGGTGAAATGGTTATCGTTGTTGAAGGAAGCCAAGAAGAGGAAGTAGAAATTGTTTTTAATACAACTATCAAAGAAGATGTAGATATGTATATTGAAAAAGGTATGTCTACAAAAGACGCTATTAAAGAAGTTGCTAAACAAAGAAATCTTAATAAAAACAGTGTTTATCAAGAATACCATTCTAAGTAATGGTATTTTTTGTTTCACGTGAAACAAAAGATAAATATATAAAAGGTGCTTTATTTGTGGTATATTATAAGAAGGAGGCAATGGGAATATGTACAGTAAAAAAAACTACAGTCATAGAAGACGTAGAAGAAGATTAAAACCAATACCAGTTATCATTACAGCATTGGTGTTTATATTAATAATAGGTGGAATTTATTTCCTATTATTTGGTGGTAAAAATAAATATGAGGCCTATAATTCATATAATACAGATAATAAACACTATGGGACAGTTGAACATTATGAAAAAGAAAATGATCAATTTTATATATCATTATATTATCCTAAAGTAAAAGAAAAAAATTTAAATAAAATGATTAAAGACTCATATAATACATATTTAAAATCTGAAAAAAAGAAAAAAGATCAAAAAGATATTCTCTATTTGGATTATTCATGTAAAAAAATTTATAAACAATATATAGTTATTGAATTGGATTATAAAAGAGTCAATGAAGATGAAACAAAAACAAAATCAACAAAACAAATAATGACATATGATTGTAAAACAAATCAATTATTAACTTTAAAGGATTGTTTACATGGTAAATATGGAGCGTTATTAGATCAACTAGGAGTAAAAAAATATGATAAAGAATCAACTGCTATTAAAGTAGGTAAGAAAGATTTTACATATTATACAGATAAAAAACTAAAAAACAAAGTTGTTGTTAATTATAAAAAGAATAAAGATTACATAAAACTTGCAAATAAAAATATTCCATCAAATGCACCGTTAGATGTGAAAGCTCCAAAATTAATGAAAGTTGATCCAAAGAAAAAAATGGTTGCTATTACATTAGATGATGGACCACATAAAACATTAACAGAAAGAGCAATGAATGCTTTTGAAAAATATAATGGTCGAGGTACTTTCTTTGAATTAGGACAAAATATGAATCTTTATCCAAATATTGTCAAATCAGTTTATGAAAGAGGTCATGAATTAGCAAGTCATACATATAAACATGCGCAACTTACTAAATTAGATGCAGCAACATTAGATAGTGAAATTAGTAAAACACAAGAAGCTTGCTTTAAAGCTTGTGGTACAGAACCAACATTGATCAGACCACCATACGGAGCTAAAAATGATACTGTTAAATCTGCTTTTCATTCTTATGGTTTAAGTATGATTTTATGGGATGGAGATACTGAAGATTGGCGTTATAGTAAAGCTGCAAATGGTGCACAAATTATATGTGATCATATTATTAGAGATACTAAAGCTAAAACAGGTGATGGTAATATAGTTTTGATACATGATATTCATGAAAATTCTGTAGCAGGATTGGAAATGGCTCTTGATCAATTGAGCAAGGAAGGATATCAATTTGTAACTGTGTCAGATTTATTGAAATATAGAGGACATTCTGATTATAAATAGTATAGTTTAGGCTATACTATTTTTGTTTCACGTGAAACATATTTTCTTTCAATGAAACTCATTGACATTAATTTAAGGGTTTGATAAAGTTAATAAGGATACAATAAATACGAAGAATGGAAGATGTTAAAGCAAGACATTTAGAGAGCTGGTGGGTGGTGAAAACCAGTATGTTAAACTTTAAGAGATGGCCCAGGAGTAGTTATTTCAAATAGTTAGAAATAATCGTTAACTGCGTTAAAGTTTTGAGTGACACAGCAATGTGTAAAAAAGGTGGTACCGCGATTATTCGTCCTTTTATAAGGACGTTTTTTTATTTTTATAAAGGAGATTAGAAGATGAAAGACGAAAAAGATTATTATCTTACAACAGCAATTACTTATACTTCAGGTAAACCTCATATTGGAAATACCTATGAAATTATTTTAGCTGATGCAATTGCTCGTTTTAAAAGACAAGAAGGGTACAATGTTAGATTCCAAACAGGAACAGATGAACATGGACAAAAAATTGAAATTAAAGCTAAAGAAGCAGGAATTGAACCTAAGCAATATGTAGATCAAGTTGCAGGTGTTGTTAAAAATATTTGGGATATGATGGACACATCATATGATAGATTCATGAGAACAACAGATGAATATCATGAAAAACAAGTACAAAAAATCTTTAAAAAATTATATGACAAAGGTGATATTTACTTAGGACATTATGAAGGTAAATATTGTACAGCATGTGAATCATTCTTTACAGAATCACAATTAGTTGATGGTAAATGTCCAGATTGCGGAGGAGATGTTCATGATGCTAAAGAAGAAGCATACTTCTTTAAATTATCTAAATATCAAGATCGTTTAATTAAACATATTGAAGATCATCCAGAATTTATTCAACCAGTTTCAAGAAAAAATGAAATGATGAATAACTTCTTAAAACCAGGATTACAAGATTTATGTGTATCTAGAACGTCATTTAAATGGTCTATTCCAGTTGATTTTGATCCTAAACATGTTGTTTATGTATGGATTGATGCATTAACTAACTATATTACAGGACTTGGATATGATGCAGATGGAAATCATGGTGAACTATATAAAAAATTCTGGCCAGCTGATTTACATTTAATTGGTAAAGATATCGTTAGATTCCATACTATTTATTGGCCAATTATGTTAATGGCATTAGATATTCCATTACCAAAACAAGTATTTGGACATCCTTGGTTATTACAAGGTGAAAGCAAAATGTCTAAATCAAAAGGAAATGTTATTTATGCAGATGATTTAGTAGATATCTTTGGTGTAGATGCAGTCAGATATTTTGTATTACATGAAATTCCATATGATAATGATGGAAGCATTACTTGGGATTTATTAGTAGAAAGAATTAATAGTGATCTTGCTAATGTTTTAGGAAACTTAGTTAATAGAACAATTGCAATGTCTAATAAATACTTTGGTGGTATTGTAGAAAATAAAAATGTATGTGAACCAGTGGATCAAGAATTAAAAGATTTAGCGTTAGCTATGCCAGCTAAGTCTATTGCTAAAATGGATGAATTTAAAGCATCAAATGCATTAGATGAAATCTTTAACTTATTAAGAAGAACAAATAAATACATCGATGAAACAATGCCATGGGTATTAGCTAAAGATGAAACTAAAAAAGATCGTTTAGCTACAGTATTATATAATTTAATTGAAGCAATTAGATTCTCATCTGTTATGTTATATCCATATATGCCTTCAACATCTACAAAAATTTTAGATCAAATCAATACAGATCAACGTGACTTTGAAAGCTTAAAAGAATTTGGTAAATATGCTTCTGGAACTAAAGTTGTAGAAAAACCAGAAATGTTATTTGCAAGATTAGATCCAAAAGAAGTTGCTAAAAAAGTAGAAGTAATTGAAGCAAAACAAAAAGCTTCTATTAAAGCTGTAAAAGAAAAGAAAGAAAAAGAAGCAAAAGAATCAAAATCAGAAATTACAATTGATGATTTCTCTAAAGTAGAATTAAAAGTAGGAGAAGTTATTAAATGTGAAAAACATCCAAATGCTAATAAATTATTAGTAAGCCAAATTGATGTTGGTGAAGAAACACCAAGACAAATTGTTAGTGGAATTGCTGATGTTTATTCACCAGAAGAATTCGTTGGTAAAAAGGTTATTGTTGTAACAAACTTAAAACCAGCTAAATTAAGAGGAGTAGAATCACAAGGTATGGTTCTAGCAGGTGGAGATAAAAAAGTATTAGGTGTTGTTGAAGCAGGAGATTTACCAGTAGGAACAACAATCAGATAAATTAAAATCGCATGAATTCATGCGATTTTTTCGTTTTATCTATATTTTTTTGAAGTTTACTGATTTCTGATATTGAAAGAATATTTTCTTTTGCTTTTTCCAAAATATTTCTTACATTTTTGGTATTATTTTTGTTTTGTTTGAGAATATCATTTATAATTTCAGCATTATTGTTTTTTATTTCATGTAATGTTTTAGATAGAGGTCTTTTGGTTATATAGCTTGCAATTTTAGGTGCTTGTATTGCCGAAAGCATTGTTGTAGCTAATATAATTGTTGATTTTAAACCTATTTTTTTCCTATCTTCAGGTGGTGTGTTTTTTATTTGATTTATTACATATGCAGAACTTGCAAGGGTTAGTATTGTTGGTACTTTCTTTTCAAGTTTTGCAGTTAATAATGGTTGGTCTAAGTATTTGCCTATAGCTGAAATGGTG